>CALLPZ010000110.1 GCA_938015405.1 uncultured Pseudanabaenaceae cyanobacterium | reverse complement strand
GACCAGCACGGTGTGGTTCTCGATATCCTGATGCAGCGTCGACGCAACACAGCGGCAGCGAAGAAATTCTTTCGCAAATTACTCAAGCCAGTCGGCTTTGCTCCCCGAGTCATCATTACCGACAAGCTGAAAAGCTATGGGGGCAGCGAAGCGAGAGATATTGAAAGGTGTCGAACACAGACAACACAACGGTTTGAACAACCGGGCGGAGAATTCTCATCGACCGACTCGAATTAGAGAAAGACGAATGGGAAAGTTCAAGTCTATGGGGCAGGCCCAACGATTTCTGTCAGCATTGGAACCGATACGAGGTCATTTCCATCCCCATCAGCACCAGCAATCAGCTTCAGAGTACCGCGAGATTATGCGGCACCGAATGGATCGTTGGCTTGTGCTGACTGGCGCAAGAACAGTTGCGTAGACTACTAATAGTGGGACCTGGCCCAGGAAAAATTGCTTCAAATCTGTCTGACGTCATTAACTTGACAATGCCGCTCTTAGCCAGCAAAGATTTTCAGGAAGATGGGATTTCCTTTGATAGGTTAGAAAGAGCCATGATCTTCTACATCTAGACAGCCTGGAGCTTACAGCCCTCACATGACCTATTGCCTCGGGATTTTGGTAAATGATGGGCTACTGCTAGCTGCGGATTCTCGAACCAATGCGGGAGTAGATTATATTTCTGCCTACCAAAAGCTATTTGATTTTTCGGTGCCGGGCGAGCGGGTTATTGTGCTTTGCACGTCAGGTAGCCTTTCCACTTCCCAAGCGGTGATCCATCGCTTGGAGCGAGATATTAACGCTGACAAACAGCAGAACCTCCATAGCCTACCGACGCTCTATGATGTGGCGGAGTATGTGGGGCAGGTGTTGCGGGAGGTTCAGGAACGCGATCGCCCTTGGCTAGAAAAGGACGGCATTGATTTCCAGAGTAATTTTATTATCGGCGGGCAGATTGACGGTGAGCCCATGGGTCTATATCTGATCTATGGCCAGGGTAATTTTATTCACTCCACTCCAGAAACTCCCTATATCCAAATTGGTGAAACTAAGTACGGTAAGCCCATTCTTGATCGAACTTTGAGTGCAACATCGTCCTTGGATGAGATTGCAAAGTCAGCCTTGCTGTCGATGGATTCGACGATGCGCTCGAATATTTCCGTGGGACCTCCGATCAATCTAGTGCTGTACGAGAGCAATGCCTTAGAAATCCATAAGCGAGTTCAGTTACTCCGAAACGATCCCTATTTGCGGGAGCTGCGGCTTCATTGGGAAAAAGCTTTGCGAGCGGCAGCCCAAAGCATGCCAGATATCGAATGGAATAAGATTTTGGTGTCGAAAGAGCCAGATTTTGAGCTGGATGCTTAGGAGAGTCGGACAATATGTTGGGTTAGCTGAGACCTTGCACCTCTGTTAATCAGTTCGATTTTTCAGAACAAGGTAGATTCCAGATCGCTGAAATGATTATTCTTTCGTTGAATCTTGGCTAAGAATAGTTCATTTAAACTTATCAAAGCTCTGAGTTAGAGAACCTCTATTTCGATTTTGTGTTGCAACTTTGTGGTGACACCCGTTGCTTGGAGTAGCTTACCGATAACGGGTGCAGCTTGGGCTGGTTCAGCAGCAGCGGCGATCGCTACATGGCCGTCAGCAACAGCTAAGCCCAAGGTGGGATCAAAGCCACGCCAACCTCCGCCGGGTAGATAGACCTCGACCCAAGCATGGAGATGACGTTCATCCTGATCGAGATCACCAGCCTGATAACCACTGACGAAACGAGCGGCTAACCCTACTGCGCGACAGGCTTCAATAAATAACACGGAAAAATCGCGACAGCTACCGATATTTTGATTGAGGGTGACTCCCGCTGGCTGGGGCTCACCAGTTTCCCGCAGACGATATTCGCTCCGACGATTGATGGTTTGGTTCAGTTCAGTGAGGAAGTAGCCGGCATTATTTTGTTGCTGATGCAATATGATTTGAGCCCAGTCAGTGACGCTCGGGGAGGGGGCTAGGCTGGCACCGTCGCTGTGACGTAGGTAGGGCTGGAGTAATCGCCGCAATGCTGGAGGATAGTCAAAGGGAAGTTGAACGGCCCAAGACTCAGCAATGTAGTCGAAGGGATTGGAGCGAGTCGTGACAACTGTGCTTTGGCTGGTGAGGCTGAATTCGTTAATGAGTTGGGGATTGAAGCTGAGCTGGGTAATAACATTTCCCTCAGCATCCAGGCTATCGCTGCGTTGCTGGGGCGACGGGATAACTTCCAGAGAGAATGCTTGGAGCTGCTGTCCGCCATCAGTTCGTGGTCTCAGGCGAAGTCGTTGGAGAGCAAGCTGAACGGGCTGGGAGTAGCTGTAGAGGGTGTGGTGAGTAATGCGATATTGCATGGACCTATAGCAGGAGAAACCTAATGGGGGCTAAGCGATCGTCTCCAGGGGCAGCGCAACAAAGTCCTTGTAAATACAGGAGTCCACTTCATTGAGATTGGCCTGGAAGCCATCGAGGTATTCATGGAGGCCTTCTGCCATGATGTCTTCGAGGGTGCTGTATTCCAAAGAAGCACGCAGTCGGCCTAGAGTGCGCTCGGAGTTAAGTCGCCATTTGCCCAGGGGCGTACCCGAAATTTGGTGGAGAGATTCTTCCGCACCTAGCAGGCAGTATTGGATAGAGCGAGGGAAATCGCGATTAAATAAAAGGAAATTTGTAATGCCAGAGGGGGTGATGCGCTTAGCAGATTTGCGGTACATCTCGTAAGCGCTGGCTGATTTAAGCAGGGAAATCCACAGCAGGTCGTCGAGGGGACTGCCCACGTAATCCACTGAGGGAAGCAATATGTAGTACTTCACATCGAGGATACGAGCGGTTTTATCAGCTCGCTCCAGCAATCGCCCCATACGGCCAAAGTGCCAGCCTTCACTGTGAGACATGGTGGCATGCATCACACCCGAAAACAGATGGCTAGCCAACTTAACTTGAGGATAGAAGCTGTACAAATCGAGATTGGCTTCATCCTTAGCGGCTTCTTCAAGCATCAGGTAAAAGCTGTTGACCTGTTCCCATACCTCTGAGGAGATGATTTCCCTGACGGAGCGGGCATTTTCCCTCGCAGACTTAACGCTGGAGAGGATGGAATTGGAGGACTTGCGATCGAAAGTGAGGAAGTGGAGGACATTCTCGGCGGTGGCTTCGCCGTAGCGTTCGAGGAATTCATCGCGATCTCCCGTGGTGACAATCAGCGGCTCCCACTGTTGAGCTGTGCCTACCGGGGTGTCCAGCAGCAAGTGGAGGTTGACATCCACAAAGCGAGCGACGTTTTCGGCTCGTTCCACGTAGCGGTTGAGCCAATAAATCGAATCGGCAACGCGGCTTAGCATTGGCTCACCTCTTGCAGGGCAGTGATGCTGGAGTCTAGGCCAGGGCTTACTTTTATATCAGCAGCCTTGGCTTTCATCACCCAGGTGTCTTTACTGCCCCCACCTTGGGAGGAGTTGACGACGAGGGAGCCTTTTCGCAGGGCCACGCGGGTGAGTCCACCGGGATTAACGTAAATTTCCTTGCCATAGAGAATGAAGGGTCGTAAGTCCACGTGACATCCACAAAATTCGTTGTCTATGAGCGTCGGCACCCGCGAGAGCGAGAGCGTCGGCTGAGCGATGTGGCCCCGAGGGTCAGCTTTAATGCGCTCGGCGAAGTCTCGTCGCTCTTGCTCAGTGGCATGGGGACCCACAAGCATTCCATAACCACCAGACGCATTGGTTGCTTTAACAACTAGACTGTCTAGGTTGGCAAGGACGTGGGCCTGGTGCTGTTCATCTTGGCAAAAGTAGGTGGGCACGTTGGGAATGATTTGCTCCTCATCCAGGTAGTAGCGAATCATCTGGGGGACGTAGGCATAGACCATCTTGTCATCAGCGACGCCAGTACCTGGGGCATTGGCGATCGCCACTTTCCCATCACGATAGACCTCCATCAGCCCCTTCACGCCCAGCAGGGAATCTGCTTTGAATACGTCTGGATCGAGGAATTCATCGTCAATGCGACGATAGATTACATCCACCTGCCGCAGCCCTTGAGTCGTGCGCATTTGCAAGTGGCCGTCGGCCACAACCAGATCGCGCCCTTCGACCAGTTCAATGCCCATTTGCTGGGCGAGGAAGGAATGCTCAAAGTAGGCGGAGTTGTAAATACCGGGGGAGAGCAGGACAACACAGGGAGCAGCTATCGCTTCAGGGGCTAAGTGGAGCAAGCTCTCCAGGAGTTGACTTGCATAATCATCGACAGGCTCAATATCCAGCGTTTTGAATAGCTTAGGAAAGGAGCTTTTCATCACCCGACGATTCTCAATGACGTAAGAGACCCCCGAGGGGCAACGCAAATTGTCTTCGAGAACGTACCAGGTGCCTTCGCGATCTCGCACCAGATCCGTGCCAGTGATGTGGGACCAGACGGTCTTGGGTGGATGCAGACCCATGCATTGGGGCAAAAAGCCCGGTGCAGATTCAATGACATCGCGAGGAATCACGTTGTCTTTTAGGATTTGTTGCTCGTTATAGATGTCATGGAGGAAGCAATTAAGAGCGGCAATGCGCTGCTTCAGACCTTTTTCGATACGCTGCCATTCGTCACTACAAACCACTCTGGGGACTAAATCAAACGGGAAAATTTGCTCGTTGTCGCTGTCTTCGCTGTAGCAATTAAAGGTGATACCCAACTTAAAGAGGGTGTTTTGAGCCAGCTGTTGCCGTCGGGAAAAGTGCTCCGGTGGAAGCGAGTTAATCAGTTCAACGAGTTGAGCTGCTTCCGGTCGAGGCTGCCCCTTGGCCAGGAACAACTCATCGAAGAAATCACCGGGGTCATAATGATTGAAATACAAATCAGATGGCTCCTGCTTGCGAAAGCGAAGGGATCGCGAGAAAGCAGAGGCCAATGTCACTTTGCGAATAGTACTCCAAAACTACAAAGGACTCTGTCATCAATCGATGATGTATGGATCAACCGCATCAGAAAGTGTTGTCAACTACGAAACCTTGATTCTCGTAATATCTCGAAATGTAATCATCTAGACCGATCTCTAGGGGAGCATCCTAAAGTTTCAGAACCATAGCTATGCTTGCCTGCTCCCCCTATTCTGACGTTGAAATAGGGGTGTGTCTACAACAATTGGATGTTCCTAATCTCTAGGATGCTGTTGACATTTTCCAGTGCCTACCATTAATCAGCGCTAGGTCGTAACCCAGGATATTGTGACTGCATCAACTCCTTAATGTCTCACCGCAGTTCCGCAAGCACTGCAAAAGCGATCGCTCGACTCCACCGCTCCCCCACACTGGGTACAAAACTTTTGCGTTGCTTCCTTGACTTCGTCCTCCTGTGTTTTCTCGCTGCTCTGGGCCGCTCCCCCCATACTCATGGACATATTGCCGAGACGCATTGACATCGGGTCCATCTGCATATTGCCCATTTTCAGAGCTTGCATGGGCTCCATAGGTTCTAGGAGCGGTATGGGTTCCAGGGGCGACATGTCGGACATCTGGCCCATTCTTGCTGAACTGGGAAAAGCTCCCTGCTGCATCGGAATAGGGCGCTCTCCTTCAGTACTAACTCCTCCTGCCAACACGCTCATGCTGGTACCCTGCACATTAAGATACAACTCCCCCTGAGCCGTTGTTAGCTTGAGCAACAGACCCTGCCCTCGCAAAAATGCCTCTGGCGTTACAGTCCAAGCTCCCGTCTGAAAACTACTGCTGGCCTGCTGCTGCTGTCCAGGACCAGTTATGTTCACGAGGAGACAAGTCTGTGTGCCCTGGTTTTCCAGATAGAGTTTGTGCCCGGTATTGAGTTCATAGATATATGCCATAGAATTCTCCCTGAGTGGAAGGTTGCGTACGTCACGAAAAGATAGCAGGCCTGAAGTGTCCCCTTTTTCTGTCTTAATGATTCAGTTGAGGGGAGCAGTGCACCTAACGTCTGAGGACAGTCTTGATGTAGCTTTTCATACTAGCCCAGTAATGCATCCGAATCCCCCAAAAACTGGTGTTGAATCAGGGGGCGAGGTATACCCCAACCCCTATGGGAGAAACGATTTAATCGTACTGATGCTGACATTGAATTGAACTGTCGTTGGCCTATGGCTATCTAGAGATCATAGCGTTTCTGGATAGGACAAATATCTAAGAGAGTGAACAAAAGCTGGGGAAACGCCGGAAACTCGTGGGTGTAGGATAAAAGCATGACCTCAGCGAGCCTCATGCCCGTCTATCAGCTTAAGGTCGTCCTCAAGGGAATCAGCCCGATGATCTGGCGACGACTCCAGGTGAGCGGTGCTTGCACGATGGAAGACTTGCATCACATTTTGCAGATTGCCATGGGATGGAGCGATGACTGCCTCAATCGTTTTAAGATCCACGGCAGAGACTATGGGGTTTATCATCCTGGCGGGATTTGGTTCAGCGATGACGTGAGCGAAGTCCAGCTAGCTGATTTACAGCTGCGAGAGCGAGAAAAGTTCCTGTACGAATATGACTTTACTGACGACTGGAAACATCAAATTCGTGTCGAGACAATCAGCTATCCCGAGCAGCAGCCAGAGTACCCGCTCTGTCTAGGCGGCAAGCGAGCAGCGCCCCCGGAAGGTTGTGGTGGTCCATGGGCATTCCAAGCAAACCCTCAGCCCAATGAGGATATAGGACGTGCCATAGAGCCCCTGGCGGAGATCGTAGCTGGAGGGGCAGAGGCAATGCGCGAGCGATACGACGAGATTTGTCAAATTCATGACCAGCTGCACCAGAAGGACTGCGATGCAGCGAAGGTCAACTGTCGCCTGCAACGATACAGCTCTGGCGCTCGCTATTGGATGTACGACGAGGAGTTCGCCGATGCTGTTCAAAATTCAGTTGGTCATTGAGGATGAAAGCAGCAGGGAAAAGACGATTCATGAGGTAGCGCAGTTCAAACGAGAAGCGCTATCTGCCGATAATCTAGTATGGCTTTACGAACTTCGAGCGCTTTCGCCTCAGATGCCTCATTTGCTGGAATCTCAATTTGGACTCAGCATAATTGAGTCAGGAGAGCCCGAACCTTTAGGAACTTGACTAACAAGAGTAACTTCAACTGATGCTAATCCCGATTTGACTGACGAAACATTTGACCTATGATTCTGGGACCAATCTGCCGAATTTCTTCAATACCGATAGAGTCGGAATTCAGCTGAACTTTTCACGAAATAATTCTGTACTCATTCCCATACAAAAGCAGGACAGTATACTCAATTCATCATTCAAAGGTCTAGCATCGGTACAACACCTCTCACAGCTTGTTTCTGCAAGGGATAGAGTCACTGCAGATGGCCCTCGGGAAGTTGGAAGCAAAGAGCGACGAAAGTTAGATCTAACGTAACACCTTATCCCAGCAAGTCTTCCGAACGATTGGGATAAGCCGTTGACTTTCCTCACTCGGTGCAAACGTGCTCGGGGGAATTTGCCTAGCCAGCTTGCTCCTCGTTGAGCCTGTTCGGCTCAACGTCCTCAGGCTCAAGCAGCCAGACCTTTTTATTGGATAATAAGTAGATAGAAGCAAAGCAGGTCTTAGCGGCTTGCAGGTGTTCCAAGCGATGGCCAATCAAAAGCCAACTCCCCAATCCAGCGTTTACGAATTCACACCCAGCAGTCCTGCGGGTGGGGATGGACAGCTGCGGGTTCGAATCATCACCCAATTTCTAACCCCTGAATACCTCGAAGCCTTAGCCGAGATCATTCGGGATGATTCCGCCTTACCTGACCTGGTAGTCACCCAGTTGTACGAACATCTTGAGAAGATTCTCCACCACAAGGTTAACCAGGCAGCTCAAAAGACTGAGTCATCAGCGGCAAAACCTTTCACCACTTTAGACGAAGCAGAAGTCCGCAACTATCTCCGTAGCTCCCTCCTCTCCTTTTTCGAACAGGACGACTTCAAGGACAAATTCGCCAAAGCCATTGGAACCAACGTCCTGACCTGGGTGCTGGATGAACTAGAAAGTCAGGAGGGAGACCTAGAGGCACTGAGTGAAACAGCAATCTCCAGCACTATTCAGACTTACCTCAATGCCAGTGACTCCGCTGAGCTCAAAGATAAGGTCAACCTCTTCAGCCAAATCTACAGCCAGGACATCACCCAAAAAATCATCGACAGCTTGAACCTACCCGACTGTAGCGTCGAAGATATCGAACGGCTCTTAGGACTCAGGCAACCGCCCTCCTCTGATCCAAGACCTGCCTTAGAGCTCAGCCCAATTGTCCCAGTCCCAACCGCAATTCCCATTGCCAGCAGCATTAAAGCCCAATTGCGCAGTGACCTCTGGCAAAAAGGCAGCGATAACATTGCCGTCTTTAGATACCAGGGCAAGAACAACACCGGCAACTACATCGAGCACAACATAACTAATGCAGGCGACATTGCACTCCTTCCCTGGGAAGCAGCAGACCAGATCATCAATAAATTTGGCTTTGATACCGTCAAACTCCAGCTCATCTTAGCTGCAAGAGCAATGGACGAAGCAGAGCCCTGGAGCAAAAGCTTTACGCTCAAAGCCACTGACATCATTCACCTGCTGGGCTGGGACCGCAACCATTCGAGTAGCTTGCCTGAAAAGCGTAACCAAGTCGCCTCAGCAGCCTATGCCCTGTCGTGTTTGCTGGTGAAATCGGTATGGCTTGAAGGCAGAGGCAAACGCAAGATCGATGCCAGCACCCCCATCGGTCGCATGTGGGACATTCTGATTGACCCCCACGGCCAGATCGATCTAGCTACCGGAAAGATAGACAAACCAGACGAAGTCTATATCACAGTCGTCCCAGGTCTCTGGACCAAACACTTCCTCAATCGAGCCGGTAGTCGTGCCAAAGAAGCACTCAACCAGTTTGGTTATCTAGCGCGGGATATTTTGAGAATTGATCCTTACCATAATGAATTAGCACTCAGACTAGCCATTCAGCTCACGCTTGATTCTCGAGTTCGCGCCCAAAATGATAATCCCTACATCTATAAAGTCATAGGCCTGCTGGAAGAAGTGCTGGCCAAGCCTGCAATTCAACATGCTCGGGTCAATAAGTACGGGGCCAGAGATCTAAGAAAACGTTGGGACAAAGCCTTGACGCTGCTCCAAAGCCTAGGCTGGGAGATCGAATTTGACCCTGAAACCTATCCAGACTGGATTCGCCCCGACAGCAAAGCTGAAAAGCCCAAGAACTGGCGCAAGGTCAAGCTAATTGAGCGACTGCTCAATGCCAAGCTCACCATCAAACCCCCGAGTCCTATCCCTGCGTTACTCTCTCAAGTGAAAGGGAAAGCGCAACAACGGAAAATTGCCGCAGTCCCCATCCCGGAGCAATTGACTGGAGAGAACATCAAGGAAGGTCGGAAACAGCGAGGATGGTCAAGAAAAGAACTCGCTGGTTTTCTAGGGTTGAGTGCGGACTATATCGGCAAGCTAGAGCGTGGAGACCGACAAATTACCGACGACATTGAAGGCAGGCTAAAGAGCTTGCTGGAGCTAAAAGGCTAGAGAGCCATTTTGTCTTATTTCAAAGAGCCTAGCC
>CALLPZ010000109.1 GCA_938015405.1 uncultured Pseudanabaenaceae cyanobacterium | reverse complement strand
TTCCATGGCACAGCCGCTCAGTGCAGTAGCAGAACAAATGTGACACAGAAAGGCCCACCCACCGCAGCATCACTGCAACCAAGATTGACCATCATCAATTCAATAGCGCGACAGATGTCCCAATTCGCCCTAGCGTTTCTTAGAACCCTTACCGGCATAGCGCCGCGCCGAGCTACGCGTCCAAATAATCGCCCCCACCGAAAAGGGCACAAACGCAAACGCCCCACCCGCCACCAGAGCATGGTCCCGCAAATAGGGTGACGACAACATCGCACCAATCCCCAAAAAGCAATAAATCAGCCCCGCCACCGGAATCCCGAAGAAAAAGAGCGCAGCCTTATCGTTATCGTCCATGGAAATCCTTAAAGGCAAGCGAGCACAACCAATCTAGCGTTATTTCTCTGATCGAAGTCACCCGCCAATCTGCATCCGCTCTAGTCAATTCGACCCGGAACGACCAAAAACAATGCCCCGGCATATGAAATGCCGGGGCAAGAGCGACCCAAAAGAGTCATTTAAGATTGAACAAAGGGCCCAAACCCAATGACTCAGAGGCTACTAGACGTGGTTGCTTTAGTAGCGACCGCGACCGCCGCCGCCACCGAAGGAACCACCGCCACCACGGGGCTCGCGGGGCTTAGCCTTGTTAACGCGGATCTCGCGACCCATCCACTCAGCGCCATCAAGCGCTTCAATGGCTTTCTCTTCTTCTGCGTCAGAGCTTAGCTCGACGAAGCCGAAGCCGCGCATACGGCCGGTCTCCCGGTCGGTGGGTAGCTGAACACGCTTAACGGTGCCATACTCCGCGAAAACCTCAGTCAAATCCGCCTCAGTGGCGTCAAATGACAGGTTACCAATGTAAATAGACATGGAGAAATCCAAAAAATCAAAACGGTCGGACAATCAAGAGATTTAGATTTCGAGAGGAGCCTGCCACCAATAAACGCGAAGAACCCGTCAATACTGAAACAAATGCTACAAACGAATACTTAATCTTCGACCAAATAGTAACATCCCCCGGAAGTCGGGTTTAGTAACTAATGGACAATAATCCTATCAAATATTATCAGCAGTTACTGCATTCATAGGTAACATTACTCTGATTAGTTTTACTAATCATTCTTCTAAGAGCAGCTCAATCCCCAGCTAGCAATGGTTTACAGAAGCTTTCAGGCGGATAAAAGCGTATCTTTTCCTTAAATTAGGTTTATTTACCATTCAGCACAGATTTCAGAGGTAGATCAGGGAAAATCCCTGGTTTATGACGAGTCACACCCAAAAGGCCTTCCATGCCAGTTTCAAAGAAATAGGCCGGAAAAATCGAGACCGATCCCAAAATCTTCTCCAGTATTCCGACAGATCCAGCGTTTAAAGTTCGCGATTGTCGGAGCTTAAGTCACTTGGAAAAAAGGAGCCCAGTCTCCCGCTATCAGCAGAGTCAAGGCGTAGCTTCTTACAGCCAACCTTGACATAGACAGAGAGTCCTCAACCGAACGTGACTCATGCTCAATATTGGCAAGCTCCTTAAGCCCTATTCCCTTAAACAAAGGACAACCAGAACAACCGAGGGCAATCTCATCAAGCTGTGCAAGCCTGTAGCTAAAAGCTATTCTCGCAATATCCACCAAGCCTTAAGCCAACAAAGCCCTTAAGAAGCTGTAAGTATGGCCAGCATCCAGGCGATGCTTCTGCGCACCATATTGGATCACATAGTAGCCAGCTCGCTCTCCACAGGCCGTACAGGTAAAGACGCCAGACTTGAGCACATCTACGCTCAAGCGGCGGATTTCTTCAGCGAGCCATTGATCAAACTGCTCAGCCGTGGGGGAAAGCAATTGAGTCGTGCGAAGTTCCATGGGGGTAATTCTCAATGGGGGGAAGGGAATCGAAAACAAAGCAGTGCAGCCTTGCAGGGTTATTTCAGTCCAAGTCGCGACTCCAGCCAGGAGGACCTTGAACCGCACATTTATATGTTGAGGCACAGGCTTGAGGGAGCCCTGAGTCCCCTCTGAAAAATCCCTGAGTACAAAACAGGAGTCCAAAAGGAGTTCACCTGCAGCAGGAAAGCAAATGCCCCATAGACCCCAGAGAAGGCCTTCTCCCCAGACCGCTCCCATCTCACCCGACCCACAATCAAGAAAAAAGCGCTCCATGACCCAAAAGTCACAGAGCGCCTTGCTAAACCACGAATATCGTCAAAGACAAACGCGGAGCATTGAAACAATCAGGCCTTAGTAGCGACCACCGCCGCCACCGAAGGAACCGCCACCGCCACCACGGGGCTCACGGGGCTTAGCCTTGTTGACTTTGAGGTCACGGCCCATCCACTCAGCACCGTCAAGTGCTTCGATAGCCTTATTTTCTTCATCATCGGAGCTTAGCTCCACGAAACCAAAACCGCGCATACGACCTGTTTCCCGGTCAGTGGGCAACTGAACCCGCTTAACGGTTCCGTACTCAGCAAAAACTTCGTTGAGATCAGCCTCGGTGGCGTCAAACGACAAATTACCTACATAGATAGACATGGATCTTCTCCAAAATCGAAACGTTCAAGAAAACTAAGAAATTCAGATTTCGGAGAGGAACCTGCAACCAATAAACGTTCAAAACTGAC
Source organism: uncultured Pseudanabaenaceae cyanobacterium (assembly GCA_938015405.1). GTDB lineage: Bacteria > Cyanobacteriota > Cyanobacteriia > PCC-9006 > JAAUQQ01 > JAAUQQ01. The sequence continues at coordinate 8,106 of CALLPZ010000109.1, read as the reverse complement.
GATACTGAACAAATACTACAACCGAATACTTTAATCCTCAACGCTAAGGCTATCACTGCCTAACAGGTCCGTCAACAAATTCTTTGCATTCTAAATTTTAAAAGACTTCGCTTATCTCCTTGAGCGATGAGATCGCCTTAAAAGCATTCTTTTTCCACAGTTTCTAGTATTTTTTCCGAAAATCCAAGACAAGCTAGATCATCGATTAAACCAAACAAAAATCTCTCAAAATCTTGCATGGAGCGGATATACAGAGATTCGAAAATTTAGAACTAGATATAAAATAACGACTGAATAACCTCCTCCTATTCCTGAAGGGGCTCCATCTTTTTTGTCTTATTTCCAATATTTTGAATCTCAAAGTAAGAGAAGTTATGGATCCCCGACAATGCAACAGTTAACAAGCTCAATTTGGCTGATTCTTTGCGGTATGAATCAACTGTCTTCAATTCACTCGGCGGCATAGAAGAAAAGGATAAAAATTGAGGCAATTGAAGCAAAGTCTCTATTCTCAGTCGATAACACAAAGACACCTTTCACCTGTCATGGTTGCTTTAACCAACAGCTGTACCTAGGCAAAGACATCGAGGCTCCCTAGGCTAGCTGAATACTTCACGACGACGATGATGGCCGACTTTGACCGCCGTACAGGTCCGCTCTACGCCATATTGGGCTATGGAGCCTGGGGACTATTCCCGCTCTACTGGAAGCAGTTCGATGGCATCGCATCTCTGGAAATCATCAGCCATCGCATGGCCTGGTCGTTACTGTTCCTGTTAGGCCTGCTGGCATTGCGCGGTAGGTGGACAGATTTTCTCGAAGCACTGACCCATCGGCGATCGCTGCTACTGCTCTTGCTCTCGGCCTCTCTCTTAGCCGTGAACTGGGGTCTCTATATTTATGGCGTGAATAGCGATCGCGTTGTGGAAACCAGCCTGGGCTATTTCATCAATCCGCTGGTGACTGTGCTCCTGGGCGTCATCTTCTATGGCGAGCGCTTTAACCGGGCTCAGACATTGGCGATCGCCTTAGCCACCACGGGCGTTGGGTTCTTTATTCTGCAATTTGGCCAGGTGCCGTGGATTGCCCTAGGGGTGGCTTTTTCCTTTGCCTTCTATGGACTGCTGCGCAAGAAGATTGCGATCGCCCCGTTAATTGGTCTAGCCGTCGAAACCCTACTCCTAACTCCCCTAGGCCTGGTCTACCTCACCCAACTCCAAGTCAATGGCGACGGCAATTTCCTAGCCACCCCATGGCTAACCCTGCTGTTCATCGCGAGTGGTGCTGTCACGGCCTTGCCGCTGCTGTGGTTCAACAATGCTGCCAAACGTCTGCGCCTCTCGACTTTGGGGCTATTTCAATATATGGCTCCCAGCATTCAACTGCTGCTAGGCATCTTTGTTTATGGCGAAGCCTTTACCCAGGCCCATGGCATTACCTTTGGCCTGATCTGGCTCGGCTTACTGATTTATGCCATTAGCACCCAGCTCACCCCAACCACTATCAAACCAAGCTCGGGAGAGAGTTAGGGGAAACGATAAGGGACTTCCTAGGAATAAAGCATCTGAGGGCTAGCAGTTTTCTGAGTCGATCTGCATTCACCCCTGGCCCATTTTGCTTAGCCTGGCAGCTGTGAGCGAAGGTTCACAGCTCAAGTCCGTTGAAACGGACTCAGCAGTCTCTGAGAGAGGGTTTCAGCCTACAGAAGTAGGCTTGGGCTCTTGCCTGGGGATCTATCCCAAAGCGTTCCGGAGAGTCCTGCCTGACAGAGTTGAGGATATTTGATTTCTGGGAATTTCCTAACGTGATTGCCCCATCTCTCAATTCAACTGAATGTAGCCACAGCTTCATTTATGAGGACATTTGCAATCCACCTCACGGCCTGTCCTGTGGGGTAAAGGGGTGAACAACGTTCCTGGATGTACTGAGCGATCCGACCACAGTGATATCTAGATCAATCAGCCCATCTCAACCACTTATTCGGATCGTCCTGGGAAGACTAAGCCTAATCCAGATATCAGGCCAAGAGCGGATGCTGGAACAGCCTAATCTCAGCAACGATGAGCGACGAATTTCTAGAAATAGCGCTAACCAACAACCAGCCCCAAGCGGGAGGCACCCTGGAAGGCGAGGTGCTACTCAAGCCAAAGGGCAGCCAACGCTGCAAAGGAATTAGGCTCGAGTTGTTCTGGCATATCTCAGGGCCCGACAAAGGTAATAGCCGACAGGTCCTCAGCGTAAAGCTCAAGGCCCCAGCCAACCTAAAGGCAGGCAAGCGATATCATCTCCCTTTCAGGCTCAAACTCCCCTCCGGCCCGCTGAGTTACCCAGGCGAACTATTTAGGCTGACCTGGGATCTCCAGGCAACTGTCATTGGAGGCGGAACATCAGCAGTGCCTTGGGTTGTGGAGCCCTTCACCCTGCTGCCAGCCAACAATCAACGAAGCCTCGGTCCAGAAAAATACAGACCCATAGGCGATGCCTTTCTCTGGGGCAAGTATGGTCCCAGAGTGGTCTCATTCGCAGCAGGCCTTCTACAGCTAGGGTTCAGCTTGACTCTGCTTTGGCTCGGGTGGGAGGAGTTTACCGAGACTGATTTGCTGACAGATTACGATCAGCTCCTCTTCATGGCTTTCATCGTAGCCCTGTTTGCTTTGGGCATCCATTCACTCTGGAAAGCCCTTAGACAAAGCATCGTTCAATCTTTCTTGCGCGTAACGGTCACCCCTGTCAAACGGGCATACCTCGGTAATCCGTTGAACTGTCAGCTCAGTCTGCGGCCCAGACTGCCGTTGACCTTGAAATTTCTCAATATCCAGCTACAGAATGAAGAACGGTGCAGCTACACCACCACGGGATGGGGGGCGGAAGGATTCGAAACCACTGTGCATATCAAGAAGAACGAGTTATTTGAATACACCCATTGCCCAGCCCACAATCACCATATTGGCCTGGGCCGCACAGAAACATACCAAACTGCTTTAACATTTCCTCCAAATGCTCCAGCAACTGTTCTCACCAAGCACCATCAGCTCCTGCGGCTACTCAACATCACAATTAAATCTCGGTTCTTACCGACCTGGACAGAAGAAATCGTAGTTGACGTTTATCCCAATTAATTTCGTAGCCCCTCACCGGGCATCATGCCTGCAACTCAGTGGGCAGGACAAAACTCCCATGTCCATCCAAGCCAAAGGGCAAGACCTGAGTCACCGCCTCCAGATTCATCGGCCCATAGAGGTGGGGAAAGGTGCCATGGCCCGGCACCTCGTCATAGCGCAGTTCCGCCGACAGCTTCGCGGGATCGATGCAAAGCAGCATCAAGCCAGATTGCCCCTTATAAAATTGATTCGCCACCCAGACGATCTGTTGGGGTTGAGAGAGATGAATAAACCCCTCAGTATCCAGCGAAGCCGCAGCATAGGACCCTGCTGCTTGGGCCGCAGTCCAGGTGCCTGCATCAATAATATGCACTAGCAACTGTGGGTTCTCTTGACCCGAAGGAGCAGCGGAGGGGGAATTTGCCATTAGTTCTCTACTACAGCTTTCAGATTCTGTAGGCCCGTCTCGTAATCGCCGCCCACCATACCATCCATCAGGAAGCCCATGTAGGTACTCACTGGCTTCATCACAAAGGGAACGCCTTCTCGCATCTCAGCATCCAAAGACCAAGTCACCTGGGTTTGTCCATCCGCAGTTGGAGTCAAATCAAACGCTGCATCCGCGAGCCCCTGTTCGTCAAACTCCAAATGGGTCTGGACATGGCTAGGGCTATCCAATGCCGTCACCACCTGACTTCCCTCACCCACCTGGGGATTAGCACTGGACCAAATCATGCGCTGGCCCACACCCGTACCTTCCACGGTGAGCTGGGCATCGGGATCCATACTTGCCCAGGGAGACCAAGCGGCCCAAGCGTTAAAGTCACTGACCTGGGAAAAGATCTGCTCCGGTGGGGCATCAATCACAAGGCTACGCTCCACATGGGCATGGGCTGGAAGGAGAAAGCCCAGGCCAAAGAGCAGCGCTAGCACACCGAATAGAATTCCAATCACTCGCGACAGTTGAGTCATGTTTCAGCCAGAGAAGTCTCTAGTGGGTTCAAAACAGTTGGGGCAAGTGATGGGTCCACCAGCCCTCCCAAACAATGCCCAGTGTAAAAAGGCCAAACTGGCGATCGCTACTCACAGCAACAGAACGTCAATTCAGCTTGAGCAAACAATCCAAAACTTCATGGTTTGCAACTCCACGGCCTAGCCCCACTAGCCCCCGCCCTGGCAGATACAGCAAATCGGACAGTTACAACAGAGAAGGAAAGAGCTGTTGGCGCTGAGCCGCCGACAAGTTACGCATCTGCTCAATATTGCGTTCAGGAATGCGCTCGGGATGGGGGTAATGGGCAAAGGCTGCTTCAATACTGCTCTCTCGCAATAAATGGAGCAGGGGATAAGGCGATCTATTCGTCAGGTTCGAGGCATCCTCTGCTTCCACATCGGCAAAACAGTATTGGGGATGAAAGCTAGCGATCTGAAATTCGCCCTCCCAGCCAAATTGCTGAAGCAACAGATCCGTAAAACCCAGTAGCTCGTTATAGATCTCAAAATCCTCCCAGCCCTGAGGAAGAATCAACAACGTCGTCTCTAGCGCCTCCGGCGCAGTATCTGCGAGCCTGGTTAGCTCCTGCTGGAGTTCCAACAACAGCGCAGCCGTATCCGCAGCCCTGCTGATGACAAAGCGAATTTGCCGTTGCTGACGCGGCTCTGCCGCAAAGGGGCAAAGGTTAAGGCCAATCACGACTTGATCAAGCCACTGCTGCACTTCAGCAGTCATCGAAGCAACGTCATCGGCGGAGAATGGCATAGGCCTGGGGAGCAGAAAAAAGAGAGATGAGACGTCGCCGCACTCCTCTCCATTACAGGGCAGAACCGTTTCTTTTGTACGTAGATTAACGGACCGTAATTCCTCGTAATCCTGTCCCAGCAGGCCCCTTGGCAATTTGAGATGACTTGTAAGATCTCCGTATATACAACATTTCCGAAACAGCACAGGGTGTTTATTATTCGGCTGTCAAATGAACGGAGCCCGTTATCGTGCCTTCCTCCCGTGACCAATGGAATCGTTGTCAAGCCTTAGCAGACAAACTCAAGCAGCAGTCTTTGGCTCAACCTATCCCCCCAGCTAGCCAGCTTCCTAACCCCGCAAACCAAACCAGCCACGGCAATAGTTCCAACGGCAACACCCCGTAGAGCAGCGCTCCGATCTCTAAGCGCGACAGCCTGACTTGCTGAGGCCAGCTTCCAGCAAGCAAGCATGGCGAGAAACCCAGGCATGAGCTGCGATCGCACCCTATTATCTTGAACCAGCCATCGAATCACCCTGAAGTGAAACTGGCTTTACCTATCTAAGGTGTGTATCCGCAACAGAATGCCATTTCGCTGCCAGCCGAAACCGGGCACAGCTATCCATCGAGGAAGTCTCCTCCCACAGCTAGCCCACATCCCAGAAGCGTCATGTCACAGCCTTGGCTTAGCCCATGACATCCTTCAAAGCATTTTGCGTGGCGGAGGCGATCGCCTGGTCCGTGGCCTTAGGCAAGTGATAATAAGTTCCCTGGGCCGCCGCTGCCAATTCCTTAGCAAAGCCCGTGGAAATAAACTTATTTTCCGTGTCAATCACCAACAGTTGTAGACCCAACGCTGGATATTGAGCCGCAATTTCCAACAGCTCTTCCTTAATATTGGGCTTTTCAGCGCCTTCTTCAGGCACTTCGCCGAGGGAGCGGGCCAGGGGAATATTGCCTCGGCCATCGGTGATGGCAACGACCACGGCTTGGCCGATGTCGCCAGACTTGATGGCATTCGCAGCAACACGGGCCGACTGGCTGAGACCGTGGGACAGGGGTGAGCCGCCACCGCAAGGCATTTTTTCCAAGCGCTTTTTCGCTGCGGTGATGGAGCGAGTTGGCGGTAGCAGAACCTCGGCCTGCTCGCCCCGGAAGGGAATCAGGGCCACTTGGTCGCGGTTTTCATAGGCTTCGGTGAGCAGGCGAATCACAGCGCCCTTGGCGGACTGCATGCGGTTCACGGCCATGGAGCCGGAGGCATCCACGAGGAAGATGACCAGGGCACCGGCCTTGCGCATCAGCAGCTTTGAGCGCATGTCGCCGTTTTCGACGATGACGTTGCGACCGGGATTGCGCAGGCGGCGGGACTTTTGGTAGGGCGCAGCGGCGCGGAGGGTGGCGTCTACAGCAATGCGTTTGACGGGGCCTTTAGGCAGCATGGGCTTTACGTAGCGGCCGCGATCGTCGGAGAAGATCTGTGATCGCGCCCCAGAGTTACCCTGCTTGCTGAACTGCTGGGTAAAGGCCATCACGGAGTCATCCATGATGATGTTTTCGGGGTCGAAGAAGAATTCCTCGGGCAAGTCCTGCTGCTCGTCCTCGGGCTGATCCGGGGCATCGTCTTCCTGATCTTCGTCGTTTTCGTCCTCGTTATTGTTGTCCTGATTTTCGTCGTCTTCGGACTCATCCTGGGACTGTGGCGGTGGCGGCGGTGGGGGAGGCTGCATTTGTTCATCCTCCTGGGGCGGCACCACGGTGGCGCGGGGGAAGATGACGAGGCGAACGGCGGCACGGAGGTCGTCGGCGTTGACTTCGGTGCGGCCATCGAGGGCAGCGCAGGCTTTAGCAACACGGACCGCAAACAGCTCGGCGCGGTGGCCTTGAACCCCGCCTCGCATAGCTTCGATGACAAGGTATTTCACCTGCTCGGTGCTGATGGTGACGTCTTCAAGCCATTCCCGCGCTAGGAGAACCTGGGTGCGCAGGCCGTCGCTTTCTTCGGCGTAGGATTCGATAAAGGCGGTGGGGTCGTTGGAATAGCCCAGGGATTGTTCGACGGCTTGGACGCGATCGTCCATGGAGAGGATGCTGTCGGCGGAAAGGGCGATCGCAAATCGGTCCAACAGGTGATCCCGCAGTGGCCCTTCTTCCGGGTTATAGGTCGCTACCAGCAGAGGCTGACAGGGATGGGAGAAACTAATGCCTTCCCGCTCAATATTATTGCGACCTTCGCTAATGGAGCCCAGGAGCAGGTTGGAAACCTGGTTGTCTAGCAGATTAATTTCATCCACATAGAGCACGCCGCGATGGGCTTCGGCCAGCAGACCGGGCTGAAACACCGACTTGCCATCTTTAATCGACTGGCTCACATCCACCGACCCCAGTAGCCTATCCTCGGTGACGCCCAGGGGAACTTGGATGAAGGGAGCTGAGATGACCTCAGTGTCCAAGTCTTCTAGGGGAGTCGTGGCATCAACCTTTTCAGAGGTGGCATCGTCCCAGAGGCTGGGCTGCTTGGGGTCACTGTTGAGGGAGCCCTTGACGATTTCGATGGGGGGGAGCAACGCATGGAGCGCCCGCGCCATAACGGACTTGGCCGTGCCTCGCCGTCCGGCAATGACCACGCCACCAAGGCCGGGGTCCACGGCAGCAAGCAGCAGGGCCAGTTTGATGGAGTCTTGGCCAACGACGGCCCCGAGGGGAAAGGCTGGGGCAGCTGGGGCGAGGGTGGGCATGGGTTAAGGCGGATATTAAAAGGCGTTTCTTATCTATATATTTGTCCCATCACCTAGCTCCTTCAAGACTTCGAGAACGAAGTATGGCAAGCAGTGATGGGAAATGAGCGGTTGCTCACCTATAAGGATACGATGCCGCCGAGGTTGAGACGATACCTCTGTGGGAATTTGTAGTGAAGCCTGTCTGGCCTCAGGTTCAGCGATTAGAATGTTGGCATGGTACAGCTACGTGCAACCAAGACTGACCAACGCATTACGGTCCAGGGCAGTTGGGAGAAGTTCAAGCTCATTGAGCAGGGCTTGGCGGATTCTCCTGGAACTCGACTGACTTATCACGCTGGCACGATTGAGATTCTTAGGCCGGGGCAAGCTCACGAATATTTCTCGCGCATCATCGGCTTTTTGGTGATGACGTATTTTTTGGAGAAGGGCATTCGGTTTAAGCCGACGGGGTCTGTGACGCAGGAGAAGTTGGGTGAGGCTTCGACCCAGGCGAATGAGTCGTTTTGCTTGGGGGATTTTAAGCCG
>CALLPZ010000108.1 GCA_938015405.1 uncultured Pseudanabaenaceae cyanobacterium | reverse complement strand
TACTTGGGTGAATCAGGTGGTCTTTGGTCCCCAGGATGATGTGGTGGCTACGGCTAGTTTTGATGGAGCAGCGCGCATTTGGGAGCTTCAGGCCTGGCAAGCAGAAACGCGGTTGTCCCACGAGAGTTCGCTTGGGGGGGTGGCGCTGAGTCCAGATAATCGTCAGCTAGTGACTGCAAGTTCAGACAATATGGCTCGATTGTGGGATCTGCAAACCGGGCAAGTTCTGCAAACCTTGGCCCATGATGGCAATATTTGGGGGGTTGTCTTTAGCCCTAAGGGCGATCGCATTGCGACGGCCAGTATGGATCAGACGGCCAAGGTTTGGGATGCCGTTAGTGGTAAAGAATTGGCTCGTTTTGATCACAATGCTGGGGTCTTTGATCTGGACTTCAGTCCCGATGCCTCTCAGTTAGTCACCTCTAGCGCGGATGGCCAAGTCAAGTTGTGGGAGATTGCGACGGGAGAAATACAACGTTCCTTTGCCGATGGGGGACCTGTGTTTGGTGTGACCTTTAGTCCAGAGGGCGATCGCATTGCTTTTGCAGGCGTCACCACCCAGGCCCAGATCTGGGATACCCAGACAGGGGAGTCAATCCTAATGTTGCCTCACAGTGATGCGGTGATTGATGTGGCGTTTAATTCTGACGGTTCCCAATTGGCAACAGCCAATGCGGATGCTATGGGCCATGTTTGGGATGCTAAGACTGGGCAGCTTCTCAGGACGGTGCGCCATGAGGATACGGTTTTGGGGGTTGCCTTTAGTGCTGATGATGAGAAGTTAGCCACTGCCAGTGATGATGGCACGGTCAAGGTGACGGAGCTCAGCACAGGCAAGACCCTGACCTCATTGCCCCATGATGCCCAGGTGGTTGAGTCTGTCTTTAGCAGTGATGGCTCGAAACTTTTCACAGTGAGCTTCGATCAGCAATTGCGTATCTGGTCCTATCGCTCAGCTGAGGCACTTGCGCTTGAAATCTGTAGGCGGCTGAGTCGAAATTTGACAGCTCGGGAGTGGCAGCGATATATCGAAACTCCGCTAGAGGAGTATGACTTGATTTGCGAGACTTTGCCGGTGCATCCGTCTCTGTTGGCTGAGGTTGAACGATTGGAAGCAGGGGGCGATCGCCAAACTGCCCAAGCGATTGCTCGCCGTATTGAAGCATTACGTGAGCAGGTTGTTGAAGTAGATGCTCAATCATGAGCCATGGATTTGCCGACGGAGGGCATGATTCTTGAGATGGAGCGAAAAGTTGAGAAGGTATCTATACCAACTGTGAGCGTGACGGACGATATGGCTTGTTCTGGAAGCGTCAAACTCACAAAAGTTGACATGTTTTGAATTTAGAGTTGATATCTAGAAAATTTAGGGGAGATTCTATTAGGGACCTGTTCCTATTTTTCTTTTATTGTTAGGTCATTCTTTCTTAGGAATTGTTTGGAAAAGGCGAGTCGCTGTAGGAGCAAGTTTCATGACAGCCGCTGATTGATGCAAGCTGGAGCTTCAATCATCTAAGGGTGGTTCCAAGTTAGAGGCTAAGCTAAGTTTTCGAACCATTTCTGAGGGCATTTCGCTATTTCTGGACTCCAATTTTGGAGGAAGGGAAGGTCAAAAGTTGCTCTCTCTAACATGGAAGAGTGACAAGGTTGATGCAAGAGGGTTACTGTGTCTCTCCTGGTGGTTACTTCATTTTAAATAAAACTCTATCTCTGCTGGCCATCGCCATGGGTGACAGAGCAGGCTTTTCTTTCTATGCGGCACGATTCTTCGTCTGTGATCACATCCTATGATCGGCCCTTAGGCCTCCGTTGTAGGGGACCTGTCCTACAGACGCTTTTGATGCTGCTCGCAGTGGCTCAGCCAGGACTCGGGCAGGTCACCGTAGATGCTTCCCTGGGTGTTGAGGGGGCTGTTTTGCGTCCAGGGCTGGGCTTGCCCAATGGTGATACTGCGGCACAGCCGGGGTTTCGTATTCAGGGGGGAGCAGTTCGGGGGGCCAATCTATTTCACAGCTTTGAGCAGTTTAATGTGGCGGATGGGCAGTGGGTTTTCTTTGATAACCCATTGGGTATTGAACAGATTCTGACTCGGGTGACGGGGAATGAACCGTCTCAAATCCTTGGCACTTTAGGAGTTGATGGCCCTGCGAATTTATTTTTACTTAATCCCCAAGGGATTCGATTTGGCCCCGATGCCCAGCTTGATCTGAGTGGTTCTTTTACGGCAAGCACTGCAGAGCGGCTGGACTTTGCAAACGGCAGTACATTTCGCGCAGTTCTGCCCGAAGCTTCGTTGTTGACGATGAGTGCACCTGTGGGAGTTCAGCTAGGGACATCCGTTCCCCAGGGGGATTTGCAGAATCAGGCAAGTTTGGCGATCGCCAACGGACAGCAGTTAACGCTCCTAGGCAACAATCTCTTGAATCAAGGTTCGATCCAGGTTTCCGGTGGCACAGTGAAGCTATTGGGAAATCGGGTGGAACTTCTAGACCCCAGCTTTGAAGGCTTTTCCAATGCTGTTAGCCTAGTTGTGGAAGCAAATAATGATATTGTGCTCGCTAACGCAGCTGACAATAGCTTTGATTTTGCGCCGGGTAGTGGGGACATTCAGCTAACAGCGGATGCCAACGGAGATGGCACAGGAGCTGTCGTGATGGACCCCAGTGACGGTATTCGTACGTTTGGCAGAAACTTGAGCATTGCAGGGGCTAGCTTGAGTCTGGGACATCTGGATACCTCGGCGACGCCATTGAATGAAGCGGGTGAGCTGCTGGCCACCTCCCAAAGCACTGGCTCGGTTGCGAATGTGCCGCTGACTCGCATTACTGGGCAATTGACTGATCCGGCAGATATTGATCTGTATCGCATCCAATTGTCTGGCCAGGAAACGTTTTCGGCGAGCACGGTGGATAATAGCCTGGTCGATACTCGACTTTTCCTTTTTGATGCCCAAGGACGGGGCATTGACAGTAACGACAATAGTTTTGACTGCAACTGTCAGCAGTCGAGCATCGCGGCCACTGCTTCCTTGGCCCCCGGCACCTATTACCTGGGGGTGACTAACAACGGGAGTGCTCCGCAGAGTCAGGCTGGAGCCGTCTTTCCTGATGGATTTGAAACGCTTAATTTCTCAGCCTTAGAAGGCCCCACTGGTGCGGGGGGAGGCAACGCCTTAAGTCGTTGGAATAGTCAGCCCGTGGGAGATGTGGGGGACTATGGCATAGAGCTGACGGGAGTGTTGGGCTCAGCTAGGCAGACTCGCGAAATGCCCCTGTTGAACAGTGGTCAACTTAGCCTCATCGCGACTCAGGGAAATTTGATGGTGGGGCAACTGAGCACAGCAGCGACGGGGACGGGTGGAGACATCAGCTTGACGGCGAGTCAGGGCAATATTCTGCTCAAGGACCATGTGAATGCTTTGGGGGGGACGGGGAATGGAGGCAATGTATCGTTGACTGCCCAGGGAGATATTACCTTTGGCCCCCAGGTGTTTTTGTTTACGGATGGCCAACTGAGTGGTGATGTTGACCTCGAAGCTGGGGGGGATATTTTGCTGCAAAATGGGCTAATTTCCCTCAGGACGTTGGGTAACTCTGGCGCAAGTTTGGGAGAGGCGAGTTTGGGAGGTGGCTTTGAGATTGTGGGGCGATCGCTCCAACTCCAAGACGGCTCGCAAATTATCGCAGAAACCGACGGCAGCGCAAGTTTGAAGGACTCCCGCGTGGTGGTGCAGGAGGATGTGCTGTTGGGGGGCTTGGGCCAGGTTAATCGCTTTAATCCCTTTGCCTTATTGGTCAATCAAGTGGGGACGCCAGGAACGGGGGATGGTGGCAATCTAACCCTAGAGGCAGGGCAAAGTTTGGAAGTGTCAGGTGCTGCCTTTTTGGGGACGCGCTCCTTTGGGCGGGGGAATGCCGGGGATTTGATGATTGGGGCGGATGAAGTCAGGGTCGTTGGGGCGGTGCAGGTGCCCCCAGAATTTCAGTTTGAGGCGGGAGAGTCAGTCTTTGAAAGTGAGCTGGGAACTGAGGCGGAGCTAGAGAGTGATGAAATTCTGCTCCAGGGTGGGTTCAGTGGCGGGGTGGCTCAGCCGTTTGAAATTACTGAAGCCAATGCAGGTGACATTTTGATTCAGGCCCGGCGGTTGCTGGTGCAAGATGGGGGCGAAATTTCTGCAGGAACCCATTCCCGAGGCGATGGAGGCAATGTGACGCTGATTGCCCAGGAGGTGATTATCAGTGGGCAGACCTTTGGGGAAACGAGTGAGGTTGAGACAGAAACTGTACCGGAGTTTTTGGGTGCAAGAGCTCCGGAGGGAAATGCGGGGAATTTACGAATTGAGAGCGATCGCCTCCAGGTCACAGGGGGTGGCAAAATCAGTACGGGGTCGCTTGCTCTAGGGGGTAATGCCGGGCGGCTGGAGATTGTCACTCGGGAGCTGGAGGTGGGCGGTGGCTTTGTTGCACCCGATGGAGAGCTGGAAACCAGTGAGATCGTCTCTGAGGTATTGTCGCCTGCGGAGGAAGAAGTTCAGGGGGACTTGGAGCGCGCTTTTGGGGGAGTCGGAGGAAGTATTGATATTACAACTGAGCAATTGATTGTCCGCGATGGTGGACGCATTTCGGTGAGTACTGAGGGCAATGGTCCAGCCGGGGATTTGCGATTGAATGCAGATTCAGTGATGCTTTCTGGCGAGTTTGTACCGGGTGGCAATAGTGATGAGGGGCCTGTGACGAGCGGGCTGTTTGCCTCGAGTGAGGTGGAGGGCCAGGCAGCAGGCAATATTGAGCTGTTGTTTCGTGAATCCTTGGTGCTGAGCGATCGCGCTGCAATCTCCGCCAATACCCAGGGCGATCAAGGCAATATCACGGCCATAGGCGGGACGTTGCTATTGTCCAACGGTGGCAGTATCACCACCAATGCCGGGGGGGATTTCGCCGGGGGCAATATCACGCTGAATGTCGATAATCTGATTGCGACGCCGGAGTTGGGTAATAACGATATTACGGCCAATGCTGAGTCGGGTTCAGGGGGGCAAATTCGCATTCAAACGCGATCGCCTATCCTAGGCTTTCAAGTCACTCCAGCTTCCGCCTTTCAAGCCAATAACCTCACTCCAGGCGCGAGTCCGAGCAATGACATCACTGCCTTTTCTCAATTCAATCCAGAGATTGATACGGGGAGGGTCGAGATTGAACCGCCCGAGCTAGACCCTGCTGAGGGATTAAATGAGTTGCCATCGGACTTAGTGGACCCCAGCGATCGCATCGCTGTGGGTTGTCCAGCTTCTAAGGGCAATCGCTTTACCATTACCCGCCAGGGAGGATTGCCACCGGATCCGCGACGGGGTCTACGATCCAACTCGATTTCGAGGGATATGCGTCTCAGTCGTAGCACTGCCACAACCTCTAATGCGAGTTCGCCCAAGCAACGGCGCTCTCAGGTAGCTCAAATGCAGATGCAATCGAGCTTAGCGACGTCTGGATCGAGGCTCACTGAAGCCCAGGCTTGGTCTAAGGATCGTCAGGGGAATATTCAATTGGTTGCCGCTAGATTTCGGCCAGTTGCTGTAACATCTGAGGCTTTGACATCTAATGCTTTAACGCCTGAACCGACCTACTGCGCCGTTCAGCAAGACGGCTTGCCTAAGGCTCAAGCTGAGGTTCAGGTTCCAACGACAGTAGGGAGGAGCAAATAATGCTGAAGC
>CALLPZ010000107.1 GCA_938015405.1 uncultured Pseudanabaenaceae cyanobacterium | reverse complement strand
CAACATCACCTTTGATCAGGGCTTACTACTGACCGAAACAGATCAGCCCGGTGGCAATGTTGATGTTGATGCAACAAACGCGATTCAATTTAACCAAAGTCAAATCAGATTATCCTCACCCACGGGGACTGGCCATACAGGCAATCTTCGCTTAACGTCCCAGTCAGGTGCAACTCCCACCGGGATTTCGCTCATTGAAACGGAAATATTAAATGAGGCTAGCAATACAGGCGGTGATGTGAATTTCACAGCCCAAGGAGAAGTGTCATTACGAGATGGCAGCTTTATTTCGGTTAATTCATCGGGTGCCCAAGGAGATCTCAGAATTTCAGCCAGTGCCCTACGGAGTAACGCAATCAATTCGGATAATGACATTCAACTGACGCAAGGAAGTTTGAGTAATATCTCACTGCCCACTGACATTACAGGCTTTGATCTATTGGCCAATCAAGTGGATCGTGCCAATGGCAATAGTGAGATTTTCCCCAATTCCTTCCCGGGTCTGCCACCAAGCCCACCTCCAGTTATTGAGCCTCCAGTTATTGAGCCTCCAACTCTACCTATCGCCCCTCCTCCTCCAGTCCCCCCGACCACAGGCAGCCCACCGAATCCGCCTGGGAATCGTCCAACCGTTCCCCCTCTTAATCCAACAACAGCCCCTAATGCTGGAGCCAATGATGATACTCCAGCCTCTCCCAATAATCGTCCCTCAAAACTTCCCCCTACGGACTTTTTTCGTCAACCTATAAATCTAACGACATTGGGAAATGTCTTGCAGTTTTATGGCTATGCTTCCTCCTCAGTTGGATCCAGCCCCTGGGGCTGTTCTGCTGCAGGAGAAAGTGGCTTAAAGATCAGTGGTCGTGGTGGCGTAGGCAGCAATCCTTTTCGTCTCGATAGCGGTATCTCTTTAACCGACCTAGGACGCTTAGAGCAGGACACAGCATTTTCCAGCCTGGACTATTCCTCCCGACTCACCGCTCAGCCTCTCCAGCCAAGCCCACCGGGATTAGAGGCCCAGGCTTGGCAGCGGGATCATCATGGGAAAATCCAGCTCATTGCTCAATCTAGCTTTGCCTCTACGGAGGCACTAGTACATCGCTGTCAATCCCTTGATCAGGAAATTTAGAACTTCTTTTCTCTAAATAGAAAAACTTGAATTTGTCTGGATTATTGGGATTTTAAGAATCAGAAATAAGCTATAAAATTATATTGCAATAAGAGAAGAATTGGATTGAAAATAATTAGTAATGGAAGGCTAAATTTGTCAGTCTAATTATATTTCTAAACTGCGTAAACACACTGTTTTTCATTTCTGAGAGCTGGGCACAATGTTGGAGTAACTCATTTGCAATCAGACTGCCACTAGGTAGTTATCAGTGGAGGCCAAGCAGCCCTTCCGTTATCCCTATGTTAGGTCTCCTTGTATATACAGCTCCTGTACCGGAAACCTCTCGAGCTAAGTCAAGCTTGTTATCTCTGATAGGTCAGTGTGCGATCGCCCCCAGAGTGCTCACCACTTTGGGATGTGCTGGCAGCCTATGGTTAGGCATGGCGGCAGCAGCGATCGCCGGTCCCGTCATGCTGGATGGTTCGACCAATAGCACCATTCTTGATGCAGTCACAAGCCAGTCTTCTGACTGTAGTACGAGCTGTTTAATTCAAGGCAGTGACCAGGCAGGGGGCAACCTCTACCACAGCTTTAGTGAATTTGATGTCCTCTCAGGCGTAACAGTCACCTTAGATGGACAAGGCCTAGAGCGCATTCTCATGCGGGTTACCGGCGGTCAACGAACCGACATTAATGGTTTGCTACAGGTCCAGGGAGATGCAGACCTATTCCTGCTTAATCCCAATGGCTTGACCATTGGAGTCGATGGCAGATTAGACATCAGTGGCTCCTTTATCGGCAGTACTGCAGAGTTTGTCATCTTCGAAAATGATGATATTTTCACCACCACCGACAACAACGCTCCCCTCCTGAGTCTTTCAGTGCCCAGTGGACTTCAATTCGGTTCAGGCAGCACAGGCACTTTTAGAGTGGAAGGTAATGCGAATCAACCTTCGGTGTGGCAATCAGGAACCATAGGGCAAACCTTCGCCTTAGTGGTTGACAGTTCTAACACCGCCTCTTTTTCACAGCGCTCCCATGCAGTCACAGCTGGAGGCTTTGTCTTAGCCAATGCTGGGGCAGGTCCTCAACAGGTCAATCTGCAAAAAGTAGCGGAAGGTTGGGACTTTGATTTCTCCAATGTGCCCCAGGTTAGAGCCGTGCAATTGGATCAAGCCCAGATTTCAACTGAACTCTTAAGTCCAGGCGGAATCGTTGAACTGGATGGACGAATCACCCTAACCAACAGTGAAATTTCACTGCAGTCCCAGAACGGCATTGCAGCCGGGGAATTTCAGGCGAGAGGCGAATCACTCACCCTCAATAACAGCATCATAGAAAGCCAAACCGATGCCGGAGGGGGGGACATCAATCTTCTGATGGAAGTTGATGGTAAGGAACTAATTTTACAAAGTGGGAGTCAAATTTCGACGACTTCAAGCCTTGGCGAGGCAGGAAACATCAACTTTGATGGTGGCACCTTAAGACTCAACAACAGCTCCATTACCACAGAGACCCAAGATGGAGGGGGCAATATTTCGCTGTCCGCGAGCAAAACACTTGAGCTGAGGAACGACAGCCTTATCTCCGTGGAATCCAATGATGCTGGAACCGTGGGGAACATCGAAATAGAAACCTTAGGATCGGCAGGCTTTCAGCTCAACAATAGCAAGATCCTCTTAGAGGTCCAGACCTCAGGAGGGAATATTTCCATTACTTCTCCAAGTCAGATCATCTTCAACAGAGGAGAACTCATTGCCTCCACAGAATCGGCTGGAGCTAATGTCAGTTTCAGTACCAATGGCTCCTTAAGATTGAATCGTGAGGATCTTATTTCAATTAATTCTGGTGATGGAACTTACGCTGGAACGGGCGGTAATTTAGCCATTGAAGCATCCCAGGTTTATAGTGCCGGCCGAGATACCGATATCAAAGTGGTCGGCCCCGTTGGCAATTTCAGCACGGTCATCTCCAACTCCCGCGAGTTTGGAGGGTTTTCAGGGGGGCAAGAAGTCATTCGAGGCAATGGACGTAGTGAAATTCAAATCACAGAGCTGCCGCCCTTTCCGGAACCTGAAGCGCCCCCCGTTTCCAAAAATCCCCTCCCTGAGAGTCCTGAGCTTCCTGAGATTTTAGAAATTCTAGCCATTCCAGAAATTGTTGATATCTCTGATATACCGGTTCCCAGCTCGTCCTTTGTCACGTCACCTATCACGGTCACGCCATCCATTACTGCTCCAATCACCTATGTCTCGGAAGTTCCAGTAGCGCCCACTTCCGAACAGAGTGATGTAGGCCGCGAAGAGGACACTCGTTTTCCCTTCCTTTTTCCTTTCCTCGGAGGGGGCAGTGAAGAGAACGACGAGCTGGCTTTGGGGGCTGGGAATTCTAATTCTGCCTACCGTAGTCGACGCCCCGGCTGTGAAAGCAAAATGGCCAGCGAAACCCAAGGACGACTTCGCATTAGCGGTCGCGGCGGCTTACCTGCAAGGCCAGGGAGCCTCATGACATCAGCCCAACCCCTCGCAGATTTGGGCAGTCCTGGCTTTGTGGTGGGACGTCGCTTAGACGGGAATTTACGGGGAGACTGGCCGAGTCCAGCTGGGAATAATCAGATGGAGACGGGGGGCCAGCCCAAACTGCGGGAAGCAGGTGGCTGGCAAATGACTGCTTCTGGAAAAATTCAATTGCTGGCTGGCTCTCAAGCGCATGCCATGGGCTCACCACAGCCTTGCCATCTCAAGACTGTGGTGTCTATGGAGAGATGAGTTGCGCTGCCAATGCCACATCCACTCATTGAATTCAATTTCACCGCAGGTCTGTAAGGCCTTAAGACAGTCAGGTTCTGCAAGCCGATTCCCTTCGCGCTCTTATTAGATTCAGCTATGAAACTCTCCGGGTTGAAAGACGCGATCCAGCGCTGGTTCACACATCGTCATCAGTGGGTGGCTTTCTGTTTATTGCTGGGTTTTTGCTTCAGTTGCTTGCCCAATCTGTTCTTCGGGCAGGGCGTAGCTGCCATGCAGTCCCAAACAGTCCTGGAACAAGGGGTGTCAAGGGCGATCGCTCGCAATCCCGTCGAGGCAGAACAGCGTGGCAATGCAGCCTATCAAGCCGGAGCCTACGAGCTAGCTGCTCAGCTGTGGCAACAAGCTGCCCAAAGCTATCAGCAACAAGCTGAGGTTGCTGGACAAACTCGCAGCCTTAGCAACTTATCCTTGGCCCATCAGGCCCTAGGGCAGTGGCCCCAGGCGGAACAGGCGATCGCCCAAGCCCTCCAGCTCGCGCAGCAACTAACGCCCCGCAGTCCCTCCATCCTGGCTCAAACGTTTAACACCCAGGGTCAATTGCAATTGGCCTTGGGGCAATCCGCAGCAGCGCTGGCAAGCTGGAAACAGGCAGAGACCGCCTATGCCCAAGCGAATGATGACCCAGGCCTGATCCGCAGTCAGCTCAACCAAATCCAAGCTCTACGTAACTTGGGATTTTATCGCCGCGCTTTGGACCAAATGGAGGGGATGGAGCCCGCTATCCAGGCCTTGGCAGATGTACCGCTTAAGGCGATCGCCCTAGGCCAGGCCGGTGAATTACTCCGCCTTGCTGGGGATACGACCCAAGCCAAGGTGCTGCTGGAGCAGTCCCTCGCAATCTCTGAGCGCCTGGGACTCAAGGATCAATCTGCCCAAGCTCTGATGAATCTCGGAGCCTTAGCCCATACCCGGCGTGAAGCTGAGGAGGCGCTCTCCTATTACGATCGTGCCCTAGCTGCAGCGACCCGACCCAACCGCCCCCAGATCAGCCTTGCTAAACTGACTTTGCTGCTACAACAGGAAGATCTCGACAGCGCCCAATCCCTTTGGCCTCAGCTTGAAACAGACCTGGGCTTACTTCCCATTAATCACAGCAGCATCTACCAGCGCATTAATCTAGCAGCGCAACTGATGACGCTCAAAGAACTGGAGCAATCGAGTCAGAATGCCTTAGAGAAAGCTCTCAATAAAGCCGCATCCAAAAGCCCTGGCTGGAGCAATATTGAAGCCCTATTGAATAGCAGCCTCAGCCAAGCTCGCACCATTCAAGACCAGCGGGCTGAATCCTACGCCCTGGGAATTCTGGGCGAGGCTTACTACATACAAGAACGTCTTGGCGAAGCAGTAGCCCGGACTAACGAAGCCCTACAGCTGGCTCAACGGCTCTCGGCCCAGGATATTGCCTATCGCTGGCAATGGAACCTTAGCCAAATGCAGATGCAACAGGGACATATTGAGTCAGCCCTAGACAACTGTGGCGAGGCTGTAGCCATGCTGCAAGGCCTCCAAAGCGATCTGGTGGCCCTCAACCCAGACATCATGTTCTCCTTTAAATCGGATATTGAGCCGATTTATCGCGGCTATGCGGACATGTTGATCCAAGCCAATGACAAGGCCCAGGACAAGCAGCAAAATCTCCGCCAAGTTCAAGATGTTAGCCAGAACTACTTGGCCCAGGCTGAGGCTGCGGCTCGGGGCTTACGCCTCTCGGAAGTGACTCACTTCCTGGGCGAGAACTGCGCGCCGAGCAATGCCCAACCGATCAACATCGGTACCATCGACCCCTCCGCAGCGGTGATTTATCCCATGCTGTTTGAGGACCGTCTGGAAGTCCTACTCAATCTCCCAGACCAGTCGTTTAAGCACTTCACCACCTCAGTCCCACGCACGGAGGTTGAGAAACTCGCCAAGCAACTGCGTTACTACCTCGTGGTGCGCAGCAGCCGTCGCTATTTAAAACTGTCTCAGCAGCTTTACGACTGGCTATTGCGCCCCCTCGAAGCCGAACTCGAATCCCAAGGCATTGAGACTCTAGTATTTTCCCTGGATGGCGTGTTACAGGGAATTCCCATGGCAGCGCTCTACGATGGCCAACAATTTCTGATTGAAAATTACCAAGTTGCCCTGACCCCTAGCCTGGAACTGTTTGACCCCAAACCCCTAGATACTGAAAATCTTTCCGTCTTAGCTGCAGGCCTTAGCGAGTCTCGCCAAGGCTTTACGCCATTGCCCTTTGTAGAAGCTGAGATCGACAATATCCAGCAGCGCATTTCCGGTACGACAGCATTACTGGATGAGGAATTTACCAGTGCAGCCTTGCAGGCCCGCGTTCAAACCACCAATGCACCCGTGGTTCACATTGCCACCCATGGTCAGTTTGGCTCACGCCCCGAGGAAACCTTTTTGCTGGCCTGGGACCAGTCCGTCAATGTCAAGCAAATCGACAAGCTACTGCAACGGCGCTCCAGTCAGGCCAAGCAGGCGATCGAGCTGCTGGTGCTGAGTGCCTGCGAGACCGCTGAAGGGGATGACCAAGCCATGCTGGGCTTAGCTGGGCTCAGTATTAAAGCCGGTGCCCGCAGCACCCTTGCGACCCTATGGAGTGTGAATGATGCTGGTACCTCCGAGTTGATGCAGAACTTTTATGAGGCCTTATCTGAGCCTGGGATGAGTCGGGCGAAGGCTCTGCAACAAGCTCAACAAGCGATGCTGAAAGAGCGCGTCTATCGGCATCCACTATATTGGGCTTCCTATGTGATGGTCGGAAATTGGCTATAAGACAAAAGAGAGAGCCACGGATGCCCGTGGCTCTCTCTGGACCGTCGTCTAAAAAAGCCTTTTCTAAATGACCTTCTTCTAAACGGCCTGCAACAAACCGGGCTGTTTGAGTGCTACGGGCTGGGCGCAGTCTGTGCAGAACATGACTGTTTTGAGTTCTGCCAGCAACAATTCCGTTTGTTCTTGGAGAGCGGTTTCCGATTGGCAAGCCGCTTGGAGGAAGGGACGGGCTAGGCCGACAATATCTGCACCGAGGGCGATCGCTTTAGCCACATCTACACCATTGCGAATCCCGCCACTGGCAATCAGAGGAATTTGAGCATCCACAGCTCGCACCTGCACCAGGCAATCCGCTGTAGGAATGCCCCACTCGGCAAAGGTGAGGCCGAGCTGCCGCTGAAGATTGTTATCGGCTCGCTCTGCTTCCACCATGGACCAGGAGGTGCCACCCGCACCGGCCACATCAATGGCACCCACGCCAGCTTCAATCAGTTGCTGAGCCATCTTTCCTGAAATGCCATTGCCGACTTCCTTGGCAATTACTGGCACCTCTAACTGGGCACAGAGGGTTGCAACTTTATCCATCAGACCGCGAAAGTCCGTGTCGCCACCGGGCTGGATACATTCCTGCAGGGGATTGAGGTGGAGGATCAAGGCATCGGCCTGGAGACCTTCAACCAGGCGGCGGCATTCATCCACGCCATAGCGATAGTTGAGCTGGACAGCCCCCAAATTGGCAAAGAGGAGGATATCTGGTGCGATCGCCCGCACATCAAAGGTCCCCATCAGCTCCGGGTTCTCCACGGCCACTCGTTGAGAGCCCACCCCCATGGCTAACCCATACTGCTGGGCAATGGTTGCCAAGTTACGGTTAATTTCAAGAGCCTGCTCTGTCCCCCCAGTCATGGAGGAAATCAGGATAGGAGCACCCAATGGCTTGCCCAGGAACTGGGTCTTGAGGTCTAGGTCACTGTAATTCAGGTCAGGCAGGGCACTGTGGGTAAAGCGATAACGCTCCAGGCCAGTGGTTGCAGTTTGGCACTGGCTGCGATCGTCCAGGCAAATGCGAATGTGGTCTGCCTTGCGAGACTGGGTTTGGGCAGCAACGGCGAGGTCGATATTGGCATTGATGCTGCCATGGGTCGTACCGGGATCAGCGGAAACAGTTGTGCTAGAGCGGTTATCGGCCATCGTTTAGTTGCCAGAAGTGGGAGTGCAAAGAAGGGGCTGTAGCAATGCTAAACCCGAATCTAGCCTTAACCACAGGTTTCGGGCCAGTTATTCCTTGTGGCTGTGCTGTATCCGACTTAATTTCCGATGCAATACCCGACCTAGAGCTGACCTGAATCTGGCCTGAATCTGCTGCGGAGCAGGCTGAGTGACTAACTAATGTTCCACCAATTGCTCTGCCAAGCTAGGTGGAGCAAAGCCCAAGCTGTGGGCCAGGGAGCAGTCTGTGCAGACATCCTTGGGGCGAGGCATGGCAAAGGTGATGTCGTCCTGGCTACAAGCCTGCAGGTTCTCGCTGGAATAGCCCTGGGCATCGGCCAACATTACGCCTAGCTGATAGCGAGATACAGCTTCGGGTCCGCCTAGGTGCAAGAGACCGCGATGACGACGACTTAAGGCTAGCTCTAGCGCCAATAGCAGTCCTTGGGCAGCGGTTTTGGCGCTAAGGGGATTACGAATTTCATCATCGAATAGGCTGATGGGCTCGCCTGCTTTGAGGGCTTCGAGGAGGCGGGTCATAAAGTTATTGGGGGCGGTTTTGCCGAAGCCG
>CALLPZ010000106.1 GCA_938015405.1 uncultured Pseudanabaenaceae cyanobacterium | reverse complement strand
CTGGGTCGCCGATTATCGTGGCACCGCAACCTGACCCAGAATTCCACTAATTACCCCTTCAGCTTGGAGGCCATCGAGCTGGGCCTCGGGCCGCAGGATCAAGCGATGGCGCAGCAGCGGTGCAGCCACGGCCTTGAGATCATCTGGCGTGGCATAGTCTCTCCCACTGATCCAGGCTTGGGCCTTGGCAGCTTGGAGCCAGGCCACCGCAGATCTTGGAGAAGCTCCCACAAGTAGATCGGGGTGCTTGCGGGTTCGCTCTACAAGGGCTAATAGATAGTCGAGGATTTTTTCTTCAACTTGGACGGTCTGGACAGTCTGGCGCATGGCGAGCAGCTCATCTACGGTGGCCACTGGCTGGAGACGCTTCAACTGGCTCGTCTGGGCACGAAAGCCTTTTTGGTGGTTGATCAGCATTTGCTTTTCCGCAGCCCGTTCGGGGTAGTCCACCGAAAGCTTGAAGAGGAAGCGATCTAGTTGAGCTTCGGGTAGAGGATAGGTGCCTTCGTATTCCAGGGGGTTTTGGGTGGCGACGACCCAAAACAACTGGGGCAAGGCCATGCTGTTGCCATCGAGAGTGACCTGCTGCTCTTCCATGGCCTCTAGCAAGGCCGCCTGGGTTTTCGGTGGAGTGCGGTTAATCTCATCTGCCAGGAGAATTTCTGTGAACACAGGGCCTTGCTTGAGGCTGAACTCCCGCCTGTTGAGATCAAAGATGTTGGTGCCAAGGATGTCTGAGGGCAGGACATCTGGGGTGAGCTGGATGCGGCGAAAGTCCCCCTGAATGAGCTGAGCCATGACCTTGACCGCCAAAGTCTTGCCGATGCCGGGGACCCCTTCGAGAATGACATGTCCCCCAGCGAGGAGTGCGACCAAGAGCTTTTCGACGAGCTCGGGTTGTCCAACGACGACGCGTCCTAGATTTTCACTTAAACGAGCAATGACGGGGCGAAGCTCACTCATGGCTGCAGGAGTAGAAATAACAGGGGAAGAATACTGCGAAGGGATGAAAGGATGCGATCGCGCTCTAGAAATGAGGTTAAAGATGAGGCGATTGACTGTTCAGGGCAGTCTCTGAGAGCTCAGCTTTGCTCAGGGACTATTGGGGACGGGTGAAAGACCGGGTTGTCAGGGATTGAGCGCAAAACCTGACTCACTATATATAGGTTGTGGCCAGTTTGGCTTACTCAGCCTTGGGTTGGGGGGCAGATTTCCCCAGAGTTGTCTTGGCAAACTTGCCCCTGGAGTTGGGGTGGCGATGGCTGGCAGGCCTCGGTTGTGTTCGTTCCACGAGTCTTTCGGGAGGGCCGCTTTTTTATTGTAAGTGGATGTTTATCGAGACAGAGTTGTAATTATTTCACAGGGACAACAGTGGAACGGCGACTTGCAATGGGGAGCCTGCCCCCTCCATCAGGAAAGGGCTAGAGCCCCTCTATGAAGTGGTTTACCCAATGCGCTATGTATCCGTTATGGGAGCAGCTAGGGGATTCACACCTGAAGTTGCACGGAATTAGAGAAAACTATTTTTGTAGCTAAAAATACTTACGTGTGCCTACGCAATCCAAGTGTGGATTGAGCTGTTTGATGCACCCTCGTCAAGAGGGGGACGAAAAAATTATCTACAACGGCCTTGGGATCGCTAAATTAAATCCTTAAGTTTCCCAATTTCTTTTCCCCATTACCTCCACAGGCTTTCCACGGTCTTTCCCCAGCTTTTCCCCAGGGGAAATCGCACTTTTCCACAATGCTCAACGTAGTCCCGTGGGTTGATCGATTCGCTGTGGAATATGTCTTAAATTAGGCTGGAATTTTGAACATGAGCGAAATATTACTGAACGTAACAAAAACGGAGCTCAACCGCTGAATCTACCGTGAGAAAGGAGATTGAGCGTTCCATGCCAGCGCTATTTTGCTGATTGACAGTCTCAGTATGTCCTCGCACAATGAATCTGCGTTTCCTAGACAACAGTCTGACCCGACCCAGTCACTCGTTTATTTTTCTTGGGTTCTTTGGGTGGGTTTGTAAAATCACTATTTGAAATCGTCGGTCAGGTCTCTGCCTTAGAGAATGACGTTTCTTCTAATAGCTGATCTACGGAATTCTAATCGTTACGCAATCGTTAAAGTTAGGAGATTCCTATGATTGAAAACACTGTTAGTCTCCAGGTTGATATCCCTGAAGATTTGCATGATTGCTTAAGAAATTTTCTTGAGCATCGTCCGATGTGGGATCAAGACCGGACTTTTAGTGCAGCCCTATCTCTGTTCTTGATTCAGAATGGTGAACGCGATCGCAGTGCCAGCCGCATTTATCTCGATACCCTGTTCCAGCCTGCCGCCAGCGTTTAAAGATTAACTGGATTTCGTAATAGCCTCCCTGGCGGTGCATCTCCAGGGCTTGAAGAGGACTACTCTGATGTCCGAGATGATTTTGTTTTTCCACCTATGCCTCAGGCTGCCAATACTGGATACCATCCAGGTGTAGCAGCGGATTAGAAGCTCCGCGCCTGAGGAGCTCATCAATCAATTCTTAGTTCAATAGGCAGCCTTTCCAATGGGAGAGGCTGCCTTTGTTCTGGCTTTTTGAGCATTGGACTGGACGTCGGGGTCGGTTGACTGAGTTAAGCCCGTTCCATTTAGGAGAAGTGCTTGCGACTCAGCTGCCGGACTTGCTCGAGGTTGGTGAGCCAGCGTTTGAGCTGGCTGATGGAGCCCGTGTCTTGGGAAACTGGGGAGAGGAGAGATTGAAGCAGGCTGGCAGATTCTCCAGTTTGTTGCTCCCAGCTCTTTAGCAAAGCAGCCAGCTCTACGGGGCGATTACCAAGACCCAATTGTCGCTGGAGGCGCTGGCGCTCAGCAGTTTGCCATTGGCCTAAGACAAAGTCATGGCTGCCTGAACGGCGCAGCACGCCCGCTAGGGCGTTGATGTAGGCCTCACTGTTGTTGAGCTTGGGCATCTCCAGCAGTTGGGGCAGCCCCCAGCGGCGATTGAGGGTGACTAGGGCGATCGCCAGTAATACCAAGAGCTGAACCCAGGCCAGCATCAGGGGTGTGCCCAAGAAGTAGTCGCTCCAGGAGACCACAGCATTGTCACCATTGGGATCTTTGTCCTTATAGCCGTGGCTGTATTCATTCACCCAGAGCTGAGCTTCGTTAGCTTTGACGAGACCGGCCAGGAAGGCAAAGTTGCCGGGGGAGGCTTGGTAGGCATTGGCCCCCAGGTCTGGCGTGACGGCTTCGATATAGCTCCCTTTGCCTTCGGCAGTGGCCCAAACAATCGTGCCGTAGGAATCAGCAAGCAAAGTAATGCTGCCGGATTCGAGTGTTTCAGGATCGGATTCAGAATCTTGAGTCAGTGTGGCGAGGGATTGGGAGCGTAATTGTGGGGCGTAGGCCAGCGGCTGAGGCTGGGATTTGACTTCCAGGGTGTCTGAGGGAGCCTCATTGGGCTGTTCATCGGTGTTGCGACGGCGAGTTTCGACGACGACTTCGCCCAGGGGCGTTTTGATTTGACTATTCGCCGGGGCTTGGGTGACGTCACCCTGGGATTTCAGAATGATCAGACGGTTGCCTTGGGCAAGCCAGGCTTCGAGTGCATCCTGCTCTTTGGCGTAGTCCCCTTGCCAAATGGGACTATTGCCCACTTGGAGAAGTGTAGTGGGGCGATCGCTTGGGCTCCCCTGCTCCTCGATGAACTGACTTAGAGGCCTTTGCCAGCGCTGGATAGGGGTGCCCTGGTCTGCCATGTATTGGAACCAAGCCCCGTAGCCACTGGGCGATCGCCCGTAGGTGGAGCCGTAGAGGATTTGGTTCCCTTTGTGGGGGGCAAAGATACTCGTGAGGCCGATGATGAGGACAGCGGCGATCGCCAAAGACTTCCAGCGGCGCTTCAGGTTTTGCCTAAGTGGATTGAGCGGAGCCATCATGGGCTTACCTCCGTTTTCGCTTGGAGCAGGGCTTCCACCTGTTGCTCGATTTTCTGAAAGGCACCTAAGCAATGTTGGAACAGGTCTTCGCTGGCGGAGGCGCGACTAAAGCAGAGGCGCTCATGGGTTTCTAGAAGCAGCTGGGAGGCATCGGGTTGGGGTAGGTCTTGGGTGAGATAAAGGTATTCGCGATCGGTTCGACTGGGTCGCTGGGGAATAATCTCAGCTTCGTCAAGCTTGAGCAGCATGGCAAAGTAGAGGGATCGGCAGGCCAGACCGTATTGCTGAGCCTGTTGCTGCTGTTGAGCTTGGTCAAGCCAGCTCGTGACCGAACCGGGGATCAGGCTCGGTTCAGTGGGGAGGAGCTCATTGCCCGTTGCAGAGAAGGGACGAGCACCATAGCGGCGGTAGAGCCACCGTCCAATGAAGAAGCAGAGCGCAACGATTAAGGCTAGGAGTAGACCTTTCCAATGGAAAAGGGTGAAGCGGCCCAGGGCGGCCAGGATATTGAAAAATCCTTGGAGCCAAGCTGGGGGCTCCCACTGCGGAATCTCGGGGGGATCGGGCCAGTCTATTTGGCTAAACCAATATTCCACGGCTTCCCAGGCACGGCGTAGGAGCTTGCGCCCGAGCCAGATAGGGCTAGATTCTCTGAAGTTTTCTGCCATGGTCAGTCGTCTCTCATGGGCTGGCTTGCTGGGGCCCTTTCCCTGGGGCGATTCTAACTACTTGTGGCGGATTCTTGTATGGCAAATGCATGATCAGGAAACGGGGCTGCTCAGAAGGGGGTCTCTCAGAACGGGGTCTAAGGGATGGGCGATCGCCGTTGTTCCCCCCGTGACTTCTTGCAACTTGGTCTGGCCGACACAGCCGTCCCTATAGAAGAGGTTATAGGTATCGAAGGGAATGATGCGGCCATCGGGATGAGCGATATGGATACAGGCCCGTTTCACCGAGCGAACATCGAAGTTGTAGGCATCGAGGAATTGCACCACCATGACGCGGAAAATGTTGTCGTAGCCCATGCCAGGGGGGACTGAAACTTTGGGCAAACAGCAAAGAAGTTGCTTGAGTGCGCTAGCGGAGGAGGTGGGGGAATGGTTGGTGGAGAAGAGTTTGAAGAGTTTGGCTTTGAGGACTTCGTCCTGCTCATAGACGACGGAATTGGGCACGGCGCTGAGGAAGTCCGTGGGGTCCATAAGGCCGGTGAGGGGGATGACTTGACCTTGCATTTTTAGGGCATAGCCCATAACGAGGCAGTCGGGGTGACAGGGGACAGGAAGGAGATCTTTGGGCTTGAAGGTGTCGCTTTGTTCAAGGATGGAGCGGCGGACTTCGGTGAGGGTGTAGCGATCGCGTCCTGCCTCAAAGCCATCTAGCCGCCCCGCTGCCTGGATGGGCTGAAAGGTGACGCCACGAATGGCCTTTTGCTTCAGGGCGAAGTCAATGGTTTTACCGATCTCATGATCGTTCAGCCCTTTCTTGACCGTGCTGACTAGGGTTGTGGAGAGGTTGTATTCGTTGAGGCGATCGATGGCCTGTTGCCTGACTTGGCGCAGATCAGCCCCGCGTAGCTCCCGCAATGGTCCTTCGTCGAAGCTATCGAATTGTAGATACACCTCTATACCGGGCAGGTAGCTGGCGAGGCGCTTGGCAAATTCCGGCTCCTTGGCAATGCGCACTCCGTTGGTATTGATCATGATGTGCTTGATCGGTCGCCGTTGGGCCGCCTCTAGCACTTCAAAAAATTGAGGATGGATCGTTGGGTCACCGCCGCTGAGCTGAACCACATCAGGTTCGCCTTCATTGGCGACGATCGCATCCAGCATTTGCTCAATCTGGGCTAGGCTGCGGTGCTTGCGCGGTTGATGGGACTGAGCTGAGATTTCCTCAGCCCCGGCATCGGCGTAACAGATCGGGCAGGAGAGGTTGCATCGCTCGGTGAGTTCGACGAGGGTAATGCAGCCATGTTGTTCATGG
>CALLPZ010000105.1 GCA_938015405.1 uncultured Pseudanabaenaceae cyanobacterium | reverse complement strand
AGCATAGGCTCAACCATAAATCTCTTGGCTTGGACTCAGCAAATCATCGCCTGCATCCCATCCATAAATACGATTGATGGATCTAAACAGACAGCGCTGACCCTGACCCATAAGATGCTTTTAGAGACATAATTCCGATTCCTTTTTGAATCCTATGCCATGAATCTCTCTCAGATTCGCGCCATTGTTGCTGTAGCAGACCACAAAAATTTTAGTGCGGCAGGCCTTGCCCTGGGGCTATCTCAGCCTGCGGTGAGCCATGCGATCGCCTCCCTAGAAACCCTCCTCGGCGTCACCCTCTTCACCCGAGGCCGCTACGGGGCAACGCTAACCCCGGCAGGAACACGCATCGTCAAGCAAGCGCGCCATGCCCTCTGGCACCTGGAGCAAATGGAAAAGGAAGCCTACGTCCACCGAGGCCTCAAGGGCGGTGAAGTACGTATCGCCACCTTCCGCAGCGTCGCCACCCATGTGCTGCCGGATATCTTGGCCCAGTTTATGGCTCGCTTTCCAGATATTACGGTGACTTTGATTGAGCAGCCTCACTATATTGCGATCGAGCAGTGCCTCAAGGAAGGCCAGGCCGACATTGGCTTTACCTACCAGCCCGGCAGTGATGAATCTTTGGAGACCTTTGACTTTATTTACGACGAATTTGTCGCGCTGCTGCCCCCTGACGATGACCCACCGGAAGCGGTCGATGGCTGGGAGTTTTTCAAGCCCTATGGTGTGGTTTTAGTGCCCTGCTTGCCCTGTGGCATCCACCTGCATAAGCACCTCAAAACCCATGCCCCGGACATGCCCCTGCGCGACTCCATTCAAGAGGATTCAACCGTTGTGGGAATGGTTCACCGTGGGTTAGGGGCAGCGATCTTGCCCCACTTGGCAGCACAGCCGATTCCGCCTGATGTTCATATTCGTAGCCTGCCCGAGCCCTTGAGTCGGCTGATTGCGGCGGCGCGGGTGGCGGAGGCAATGCATCCGCCTGCGGTGTTTGCTTTCTGGGAATTGCTGCGAGAAATGGCTCCGGCAGCAGCGACGAAACCAAAGGCAGTTGTCCTAGCGGAGGGCTAAAAGGTGACGAGCAATGCAACTCCATAGAGAGTTGCGAGCTCTTCTACTGCCCCAAGCTTCCTCTAAATGCCTGTGCTGCTTCAGAAGCCAATCCCTCATTTACCCCAGCCACCAGCCCCGGTAAATTCCCCTCCAACAAATCCTCAACTCGCAGCCACAACCCCGGAAACACTCGGCTGCGAGTGATGCCATCGTCATCCGCCATTAGCTGAACATAAGCACCATCCTCCAGCACAAACCAATCCAACTGGCCATCTAGCACCCGCCAAACCAAATACTCCTGAACGCCATTGCGCCGATAGGCCTTCTTCTTATCGTGTAAATCATAAGAAGCCGTACTGGCCGCAATCTCCACAATTAG
Source organism: uncultured Pseudanabaenaceae cyanobacterium (assembly GCA_938015405.1). Taxonomy (GTDB): domain Bacteria; phylum Cyanobacteriota; class Cyanobacteriia; order PCC-9006; family JAAUQQ01; genus JAAUQQ01. Next base: position 2,539 of record CALLPZ010000105.1, on the reverse strand, counting down.
CTCAGGCGGCCCCTCAATATAGTCATCTTCCGTGACGCGTGAATTTCCGTCCGCTTCTTCCTCAATGCGAAGACAAGCGTCAGGCTGGGGCTCATTGTCCATATCTAGCCGCACCGTTGAATTATCCAGCAGCTCCAGCTTGGGCATGGCCTGACAATAGGTGAATAGCCAACCCATCACAGCCCCATGAGGTTTGCCATGCTTGCGAGCTCGAACCGGAGAGGCCATATGGACAATTCCTTCAATCAATTCCGCTTTCTTGACCTGGGGCATCGCTGAGTAACGGTGCTCGAACTCGGCGCGGGTGAGGCGATCGCCATTTTCTAACAGGGGTATGGAAGCGATCGCATCCCCTGACAACTGATCAGTTCGAGTTGGCTTAGCGGTGACCATCTTGACTCCAGCTTCAGCACAGCTTGGCTCCCATTATAGGCAGCGAGATTCTCCCAATATTTTGACCTACCCCTGCGGTCCCCCAGCCAAATTCCTAAAACGCGTAAACTGAGGCTCAAACAACAGCTTCACCGTTCCCACCGGACCATTGCGGTGCTTGGTAATAATCACCTCCGCAATACCGCGATCCGGTGAATCGGGATTATAGTATTCGTCGCGATAGAGCATGATGATCATGTCTGCATCCTGCTCAATTGCGCCAGATTCCCGCAGATCTGACATCATCGGTCGCTTATTCGTTCGAGACTCCACGCCACGACTCAACTGAGATAGCGTCATCACTGGCACCTGCAATTCCCGCGCCATTTGCTTCAGGCCACGAGTCATTTTCGCCAATTCCTGGGTCCGGTTATCTGGCGAAGAGCCTTCCATAAGCTGTAGGTAGTCAATCAGCACTAGGCCTAGCTTGCCGTTATTTTCAGCTTGGAGACGCCGCACCTTAGAACGCATCTCTGTCACAGAAACATTGGGCGTGTCATCAATGTAGATCGGGAACTGAGATAGCTGGTTAATGCCATGGCCCAGCACTTCCCACTCCTCTTGGCGCACTCGCCCAGCCCGCAGTCTGCCACTCTCAATGCTGATCTCACTAGAGAGCAAGCGATAAACCAACTGTTCTTTAGACATCTCAAGACTAAAGATACAAACTGGCAGATCATGGAGTGCAGCGATATTGCGAGCTAAGTTGAGTACGAAACTCGTTTTTCCCATGGCCGGACGCCCGGCCACGATGATCAAATCAGAGCGCTGGAAGCCCTGGGTCATGGCATCCAGGTCATAAAAATTGCAAGGAATGCCCGCGACCGCCGTACCTAGGGATCGGCTCTCAATCTCATTGAACGTCCGCGTCAAAACTTCAGACGTGGGTGACAAGCTGGACTGGGGCCGCTCTTGACTGAGGCCAAAAATGCGCTGTTCTGCCTGGTCCAGCATGGTCTCCAGCGGAACTTCATTCTTATAGCCCAGCTCAATAATTTCGTTGCCTGTCTTAATCAGCTGGCGACGCAAATACTTATCCATCACCAGCTTGGCGTACTGGTCGATGTTGGCTGTGCTGATCACCCGCTCTACCAGCTGAGCAATGCGGCCTTGCCCCCCGGCAGCTTCAAGCTTGTCATTGTCCTGGAGCCAGGACGTGACGGTTGTGATGTCCGTTGGCTTGCCCTGGCTGTGAAGTGCCAGGGTGGTGCGATAAATTTCCCGGTGGGCGTTGGTGTAGAAGGCTTCAGGCTTGAGGGAATCAGCGACCCGGGTGATGGCATCGGGGTCTAGGAGTAGTCCACCCAGTATCGCCTCTTCGGCTCCCAGATTCTGCGGCGGCATATTGCTGACGCTTAACGGCTGGAAACTCGGCTCTTGCTCTTGGACCATCGAAACTCCTTCCAGGCCGGACCCCACCCCGTCGGCCTTGTCCGTACTGTTGTACTAATTAAAGATTTTAGCGGTTTGATGGACTTCGGGGGCTCATCAGGGTTGAGTCACGCCCAGCTAAGGTCAAAAAAATCGCCCCTACCGCTGGAGTAGAGACGATTATTTTATGGGATTTTGACCCTAGATTTTGGGGTGAATCCCAAATGCAACGTTACGACACGTCACTTAAATTCAAGTGCAACTTTAGAGGGCTTCAACGCTGATATTGACGTCAGCAACAACCTCAGGATGAAGCTTCACTTTGGCAGTGTACTCACCGATCTTGCTGATTTCAGGCAGCTCGATTTCGCGACGATCCACTTCGATCGCAGCCATTTGCTGAATCACTTCAGCCACTTCAGCGTTGGTGACCGTACCGAAGATGGCATTGTCTTCACCCACGGTCTTCTTGATGCTAAAGCGGCCAATGGTCTTGAGAGCAACGGCTTGCTTCTCAGCTTGCTCTTTCATGGCTGCTAGACGCTCAGCTTCCTTGGCACGGCGGAATTCCACCTGCTTAAGAATGCCAGGGGTTGCAATATCAGCCTTTTGTTGGGGCAGCAGATAATTGCGCGCATACCCGGGCGCGACTTCAACCAAATCGCCATTGCGACCCAGCTTCCGAATATCTTCGTTCAAAACGACCTGGACACGCTTCGCCATTACTCTCGTCCCG
>CALLPZ010000104.1 GCA_938015405.1 uncultured Pseudanabaenaceae cyanobacterium | reverse complement strand
GCTGGAGGAGACGGGAAAATCCCATTGGTCCATGCTGATTAGCCAGTATCGTGGCAATCCGCTGATGCTAAGGATTGTGGCCATGACCATTCATGAGTTATTTGAGGGGAATGTGCGCCAGTTCTTGGGCCAGCGCATGACCCTGTTCGGCGATATCAAATACCTGATCAATCAGCAGTATGAGCGTCTCTCCAGTGAAGAGCAAGATATCTTGGTGCACCTGGCGGATGCCGCCGAGCCCGTGCCCTTGGAAAGCCTGACCCAGCCCTATCGGCTGGATGCGGTGAAGGGCTTGTTGGGGCGATCGCTGATTGAAAAAAGTAGCGCAGGCTTTACCTTAATCCCCGTGGTGATGGAATATGTGCGTCACCACCTGCCCTGAGGCCTGCCTGTGAGCTACTGCATTAATCCTCGCTGCGCCCAACGGCAAAACCCTGAGGGAGAGACCGACTGCTTGACTTGTGGTACTCCTCTTTTGATAGAAGATCGCTATCGTTTGCTGCGCCCTCTTCGGGAGCTGGATGAGTGGGAACCGACAGAGATTTTTGAGGTTGCTGATCTGCAGCCGATTGATGCTGCCGCAGCAGATGGAGCCCAGGGGGAAGCTCTGCCTCACAAAGTGCTGAAAGTCCTGAAAAAGCCGATCCTGTTGCCGCTGTTTGAACGGGAAGCAACCACGCTGCAGGCCTTAGACCATCCTGGTATTCCTCAAGTTGAACCTGACGCTTACTTCTCGGTTCAGCTACCCGAGCAGTCTAGCGATTCCGTGGGAAGCTCCCAGAACAAGCGCACGCTCCACTGCCTCGTAATGGAAAATATTCAAGGCAGCAACCTGGATAGCTGGCTCCAAGAGCATGGCCCTATCAACCAAGTCATGGCCCTGGACTGGATGGGGCAACTGATCGACTTGCTGAAGCAACTTCATGCTGCTGATTTGTTCCACCGAGATATCAAACTGTCCAATATCATGTTGCGGCCTAGCGGTCAGCTCGCCCTGATCGACTTCGGTACGGTACGGCCCCTGAGCAACACTTACTTTGCCAAAATGGCGGGCCAGCGGGATATTACCAGCGTCATGTCGCCGGGCTACACCCCCCTAGAACAAATCAATGGGAAAGCGGTTCCCCAGTCGGATTTCTATGCTCTGGGTCGTTCCTTTGTCTACTTGTTGACGGGACAACATCCACTGGATCTGCCAGAAGATGACACCAGTGGTCAGCTCGCTTGGCAAGATCAATCGGCTCAGCCTCTGTCTCCCTGGTTTGTCCAGCTCTTAGATGACATGATGGCCCCGTTTCCAGGTCAACGTCCCCTCAATGCCCAGCTCTTGCAGGCGCGTCTGGATAGCACTTCGCTGCAGGCTGCTGAAGTACAAAAGGATATAAAAACGCCTAAGCTGCTTTGGCCAAGACGTTGGGCGATCGCTGCAAATCTAATCTTGTTGCTCATACAGCTTTTTGTCGCGGGTCAATGGTTCGCTGCCCGACAGCGCAGCCTGCCACCCGCATCGGCTGATCGCTTAACTCAGCTATGACTGGAGCAACTCCTCCGTAGCTTTCTGAGCTGTAGCCATGGCTTGCGCTACAGGCGTCTGGCCTCGAAGTATCTCACTCAGAGTCGTTTGTAAGATTGCCGAAGCCGCATCGTATTCGCGCAGGGCTGGGCGAAACACCGAGCCCTGCTGGAGGTAGTCGAACAACTGAGGCATTTGGGGATATTGACGCACAATGTCTGGGTCTTGGAACAGTGCGGTGCGGCTGGGCAGATACCCCGATGCTTCGACAAACGTTTTCTGGGCCGTTTCGCTGGTGAAATACTTGATCGCTTCCCAGGCTGCTTCGGGATGGGTGGCATTGCGAGGAATGCCAAAGCCCCAGCCCCCGCGACAACCCTTGGCGGGTTGGGATGAGAGGGAGAGCGGTGGGGCGATCGCCACCTCATTCCCCCAGTCCAACGCTTTGATCCCTGCTGAAAAATAGGGCCAGCCTCGCAGGAATGCGGCTTGCCCTCCCATAAACGCATCTAGAGAAGACTGCTCCGTATAGTCCGTCACGGTCTCCGGTGAAATCTCCCGGCTAATCAGCTGCTGTAAGGCCGTCGCTGCTTCCAGAGTGGCGGGTTCTGTCAAGCCTACGGTTTGAGTCTGCGGATCAATCCAAAAGGCCCCGTCAAAGCTGCTCATCACCTCCATAAAATTGGCGACTAGGCCTTCATAGTTGCTGCCTTGCCAGAGATAACCCTGGTTCTTGGCATCGGTAGCTTTAATTTGGCTCAGGCCTTGAGCTAGGTTGGCGAACCCAGCAGGTGGCGCGTCCGCATCCCAGAGATCTGTGCGGTAATAGAGCATTCCGATATCGGAGCGCATGGGCAATCGATATTGCTGAGTCCCCATTTTCCCAGCTTGTAATTCACTCGCTAAAAATCCAGAGAGATCGACTGCATCTCGTTGAATAAATGGGTTGAGATCGACTAAATAATCTTGGAATTGAGGCGTCCAAATAATATCCATATAGACCAAGTCATACTTGGCAGCTCCCACTTGGATATCTAGGGTGTAAATTGCCTCTCGCTCATCGGTTGTGAAATCAGCCCGGCTGGGGGCGTCCGTTGGCTTATTCGGATCCTCGGGCACCAGCAATACTTTGATATCGGGATGGGCTGCTTCGAAGCTGGAGATCACGCGCTGCCAGGGCTGGACTTCTTCCTGGGGCACGACAAATGAGAGCTGTACTGGAGGTTTAGGCCAGGTCAGTAGCCAGATTGAAAGACAGAAGACTTGGATCAGCAAGAGGCCGAGCAGCGATCGCAGTGATAGACGGCGAAGGCGAAAACGGCGTTTACGTGGAGAGTGGGGTCGCACGTTTGTTTAGGAGCCTCAAGCCCAGGATGGGTCACGAGCCATCTTAGATCGGAATGAGCCCTTGCTGTGGGTGAGTGGGTTGGCCTGGAGAGCCTTGCAGCTAAGCCATAACTCGATTCATAAGCAGGCTTATGGTCTGTGGAAGGTGAGATTTGCTTAATCTCAATCTTGTCTTTCCCAGTCCAAGTAGAAATTAGCTTGTGCCATTCGTTTGCCCCATCGACTGAGAAGAAGCAGCTTTTCTTGCTCTGTTGACGTTTCTGAGCTTTGAAATGGTCTTTAACCCCAAAAGAATTCCTTCCCTCTTCCAATGGATTGTGGTGGGTGTTTGTGTCTGCTTACTGAGCTTAGGAATCAATCATGCTCAGGCCGCCTCGCCGTTCTTCTGGGATTTTATTGATGTGGATTTAGTGCTTCAAGAAAATGGAGATCTTCTGGTCACTGAAACCCAGAAGTACCACTTCACTGCTCCCCATACCAATCAACGCTATCGCTATATTCCGTTGACCTTTGTGGACAAAATTGCTGATGTGACGGTCTCTGAAGCAGGACGGCAGCTACCGATCAAGACGGGTATTGAGCGCGGGCAGTACTGGATTCGCTGGGAGCACCCGCTCAATACGCCAGAGTCCCACACCTTTCAGTTGCACTACCGGGTGATTGGTAGCATTCAGGCCAGTGAAGGCGACAGCCTGCTTTATTGGCAGGCGCTGTTCCCAGATCGTAATGCGCCGATTAATCGCAGCCGGGTGACGGTGTATTTGCCGGTGCAGCTGGCTGGTAAGGTTCGCCATTTCAGCAGCAAGGGGGTGAAGGCAAAGGCCAAAAAAGTAGATCCCAGGACGATCGTGTTTGAGATTAAACGGCCCGTGCGTCCAGGACAATCTTTTAGCGCAAGAGTTCGATTTCCTGCGGAGATCTTGAATTTGCCGATGTCGCAGTGGCAGGCATCCCATGCCCAACGGGTTCAGGATTCCACTGCGAACAGTGGTGCGAAGGTCGTCGTGCAACCTTCCACTAGAGGTGCT
>CALLPZ010000103.1 GCA_938015405.1 uncultured Pseudanabaenaceae cyanobacterium | reverse complement strand
CTTCGATTTCCGCTGGCTCAATGCGGTATCCCCGAATCTTGACCTGTTGATCCAGCCGACCTAGGTATTCAATTTCTCCCGTGGGGAGCCGACGACCCAAGTCACCCGTTCGATACAACCGACCAGGACTGAAAGGATTGGAAATAAATCGCTCTGAGGTGATCTCGGGGCGATGCAGATAGCCCTTCGCTAAGCAGCTTCCCCCAAAGTAAAGCTCACCGACCTCTCCCGCAGCAACGGGCTGCTGCTCGGTATCGAGCAAGTAAGCCTGAACCTGATCGATGGGATAACCAATAGAGGGAAGAGCAGGCCAGTCCTTAGGATTGCCAGTGAGCTGCAAAGCCGTAACGACATGGGTTTCAGAAGGTCCATAGTGGTTGTGTAGCGAACAGCGAGGCATCGCCTCAAACCATCGCACAATCTCAGGGGTAATGCGCAATTGTTCTCCAGCGGTGATCACTTCTGTCAGCCGCTGGGGAGCAGAGTTCTGGATTGCAGCAGCTTCAGCCAGTTGCCGCAGAGCTACAAAGGGGAGAAACAGCCGCTCGATATGTTGGTTTCCGATATATTGCAATAGCTTAAAGGGGTCTCTACGGCAGACCTCATCAATCAGAACTAAGGTGCCCCCTGAACAAAAGGTGCCAAAAATCTCCTGAAAAGAGACATCAAAGCTAACTGGCGTGAATTGCAGCGTGCGGCTTCCTGCCCCAGCATGGGACGATCGCAACTGCCATTGCAGGAGATTAACGAGGGAGCGATGGGGCATCGCCACCCCTTTGGGTTGCCCAGTGGAACCTGAAGTATAGATGAGGTAAGCGAGATGCTCAGGTTGAGTCGTGGAAGTGAGATTTTGTGTCGGCAACGCTTCTAATTGACGACCAATCTCATCCAAGCAAATGACACGAGCATCAGTTTTGGGCAATGTCGCCTGGTAGCGGGTCTGGGTAAGCAACAGGGGTGCTTGAGCCTGGTTGAGCATATAACCCAGGCGCGCCGTGGGGTAGGACAAATCTAAAGGCAAATAGGCACTGCCCGCTTTGAGAATGGCTAGCAGCGCAATGATGAGATCGCAGGAGCGCTCTAAACAAACCCCAATGAGCTGATCGGGGCCAGCCCCTTGGAGGCGGAGATAATGGGCCAGTTGATTGGCTCGCTCATTCAATTGGCGATAGGTTAACTGCTGATCAGCATGAATCACAGCAGTTGACTGGGGCAAACGAAGAACGGTTTGCTCAACCCAGCCTTGGATGGGAACAACTTGACGAGTCTGGATCATGAATCTACCTGAAGAACACAGCAGGTAGTAAGGAATCGCAATCAGTTGTCTCGATACCATGCACCAGAACATTCACCCCAGAAGAATGACTTCAAAGGCAGGCTAACGTGGAGCATTGTTTGACAAAAAATTCTCAGTAAACTCATCGGTAAGGACTAGATTCAATTTTTTGAGTACTAGGCAATGTCGCCATCCCTGTGACCCGATGGATATCTAGAGCTTACCGAAACATCTCTACTTAGAAAGGCTGAGCGAAAAATCACTTACTCCTGACTTAATTTAGGTATATCTCCTAGCATCAAGTGATGAAATGCGGAGTTTGCTGAACTTTACAATCTCTCAAACCAGTAGATTCCCGTAGATTTTTACATAATCAGGGAAGAGAGATGCCATTCTATCTAATCAGATAAGCAAATAGATAAAAGTAATTATAGGAATAAACAAGATCACTCTAATCTTTGAACTGTAATGGCATCAATTAGCCTTAAAGCCAATCTATCTCACTGTTTCTGGCTCAATAAGTTCATCCGTTTATCCCAAGAAAAATTCTCAGAATCCAGTAGCCCTAAGCTTTTCTGCCTTAAATTCTCTACTCTCCATGACCAACATTGCAGTGTTACTGAAATGCAAGCTGTCCTCGCAACAAAGTGGTCACTGCTGGATTCAGTGGTCTCTGGCATGAATACCGAGCAATCAGCCTATCTGTTAGAGGCGAATCAGATGCATTAGCTTGCTCAACTGTGATGAAGATCATTATCTGTAGAAACACTGATGCAAGATTTTATCTTTCAGTGGAAAAACCAAAATATGCAAATAAAGCTAGAGAAATTACTTAATTTTTTCTAGCTTTATCATGGCCCTCAATTGAATAACGAAGACAGCGATCAATTAGGAGACAGATCTAGCCAATAAGTGTATAAGCAACAAGGCGAGGGCAGCAGCTCTCGCCTTGTGAAAACAATGAATCTGGATGAAGAACCCGAGCAATTTTTGCCCTAAATGAGTTCTGCATCAGCAATGATTTCGACGATCGCCGGTCCTTCATAGGCCAGGGCAGCGGCGATCGCATCATCTAGCTCAGCCTTATCCGTCACCTGTACGCCAAAGCCACCACAAATCTTGGCGTACTCGGCAAAATTGGGATTGTGCAACGACGTCTGCCAGACATCCCATTCCCCAGCCCGCTGCTCCTTGCTGATTTTGCCCAGCTGACTGTTGTTCACCAGGATATGGGTGATATTCATCTCATACTTCACCGCTGTGTTGAAGTCGCCCATGTACTGGCCAAAGCCACCGTCACCAGACAGCGACACAATGCGACGCTCATGACCTGCGGCGGCCCAAGCCCCCATGCCTCCAGCAAAGCCAAAGCCGATGGAACCCAGGTAACCCGACATCAGCACTGATTGGGCTTCGCATTCAAAGTAACGCCCGAAGGAATAAGTGTTGTTGCCCACGTCCACGGAGATGACGGCATTAGCGGGAACCTGGCGGGTCATGGCGGCAAAGATGCTGGCGGAGTTAACGCCATCGCCACGGTCATCGGCTTCGCGGCGGAGCTTTTCGGTGCGCCAGATCTTCCAGCGCTCAGCAATTTCAGCTCGCTGGTCCGTGGCCTGGTTGTTGCCTGCTACGGCTGATTTGAATTGCTCAACTACAATGCTGATTTCGCCCCAAACGGGCACGGTGACCGGATGGAATTTGCCCAGGGCCAGGGGATCAAAATCAACCTGAATGATGGGCTTGCCCGGGTAGATGCCGGTGTGGTTTGAGAAGGAGGCTCCCAGAACGACCAGCAGATCCGATTCGTTCATAAACCAGCTGGCAATGGGGGTGCCACTGCGACCGAGGACGCCGCAGCCCAGGGGATGGCGATCGGAGATTTGTCCCTTAGCCTTAAAGGTGGTGAGCACTGGCGCATTCAGCTGTTCCGCCAAAGCCGTAATCGCGTCCATGTGGAACCGAGCACCATGGCCCACGATGATCACAGGACGCTTGGCCGTTTGTAGGTGCTCCACCGCAGTTGCTAAGGCATCCGGTGGCGGTGCAATTTGCAGCGGCGTGATGCGACCTTCAGGACTGCCGGCCTTGGCATCGCCCGCAGGCTGGGTCTGGATTTCGTCGGGGAAGATTAGATGGGAAACGTTGCGTTCCAGCAGGGCATGCTTCACTGCCAGGCTCATCAGCTCAGCATGTTTGCTGTGGCTGAGCACTGTGCCGCTCCAGGCTGCTACGCCGCTGAAGGCAGCGGACAAATCGCATTCCTGGAAGTTGCCGGTGCCCAAGACTTGGGAGC
>CALLPZ010000102.1 GCA_938015405.1 uncultured Pseudanabaenaceae cyanobacterium | reverse complement strand
ACGCCGCATTTCCAATGCACGCCTCACGGGTCTCCTCGTCGGCATTTTAGTCTTTCTGTTCCTTGCCCTCTCTTCGGCCATTTCTGGCCCCAGCTCCCAAGCCAAAGATGCTGATTCACCACTAATCCGCCAGCCCCAGCGATCCTCTGGGAGCAAATTGGTAAAAAGCCGTAGCACCAATGGTGATTCTGGAAATCAGTCTGCCAAAACAACTGTCTCCTCCTCTGGCAGCAAGAAGGAGCCCAGTTCTGCCCAGTCCAGCACCGGGAAATCCGTCTCTGCGGCATCGTTTTTTGGAGAAGAGGCACCTCGCCAGGCTCCTCCTCTCAATCGGTCTGTGACTCCCCGGGCAACCGCCCCCTCCAAGGCTGCCGCTAACACCAGCCCTCCAGCACCAGCTGCTCCCTACGGTGGCTATGGCGTTCCGGGTTACCCACCGCCAGGCTATGGTCAGCCCTCCTATGGCCAGCCTCCATCCGGTGATGGCACTGCTGGTGCAGAAGCTGGAGTACCGGGCTACCCCTACCCCTATCCCCCTTACTTTTACGCACCACCACCATTCCCCACGGATGCCAATGGCGCAGCGATCGCACCTCAGGTTCCCCCTGGCCAGCCTGGAGCAGAAGGGCAAGCTCCCTATGGCGGTTATATGCCCTATCCTTACCCCTATCCCTATCCTCCCCAGGCTCCTCCCAATGCAGCAGTAGCACCGGGCAATCCCGCAAACAATACCCAGCCCAAGGTCGTAACACCCACGGCATCAAGCTCCGCGCCAGGAGATGCTGCTACGAGCGATGCCTCCAGTAGCTTGAAAACGCCCTCAAAAAAGTAACCAGCCAGGTTCCCACGACTCCACCCAGCGCGGCACCTGGCAGCCCTACCCCCCCAATAAAAGTGGCTCCGGCTCAACCCAGCCCAACCAAAGCCCCTCCCGCTGAAACAGCCCCAGCAAAATCTGTGTCCTTGGACCCAGTCTCAAAGCGCCAGGAGCCTACTGCCAAGTCAGACAACTCACCCTCCACGAGCAACGTCCAGACCACTGCGACGGCGAACAACAAGCAGCGCAAGGAGGCCTCCAGTGCAAATGTGGGGCTAGTGCCGAGCAACTCCGAGGAAACCAACCGTGCAGCAAAAACGATTGATTCAGCCTCTCCAGCTCCCAAGCCACTGAGCCCCCAAGCTCGCAAGCAACAAAAACTTCAAACCCAGCTTGAACGTGCGATCGCCCAATCCTTTCCAGCAGGCAAGGATCCTTCCAACGGCAGCCTCATCGCCAAGCTCGAGCCTAAAACGAGCAATCAGAGCCTAGCCATCACCCTCAACAACAGTTGGTATCAGCTCGACCCAACGGAACAGGATGGGATCGCCGCCGCAATCTGGAGCCAAAAAGGCCCGCTGAAACTCAAAGGCATTCAACTGCAGGATGCGACGGGCAAAACCATCGCTCGTAGCCCTGTGGTGGGAGACCAAATGGTCATTGTGCGCCGTTAGTCCGCCTCCATCCAGACTCCTCACCCCTCATAGCCGACACTCTCACTCCATCCCAGCTTTGCCGCTCCATGACCGCGAGCCCCAACAGCCCCAGCCAGAAGAGCCATCGCCCAGCTTCCTCTCGGGTTAGCACGAGCCAAACCCAGGACTTTTGTTATCAGCCCCCCGCAGCAGCGCTCCAGGGCAAACATATCCTGATCAAACCCAACCTGGGCTACCCCATCGGACCGCCGGTAACCATCAGCATGGGAGTACTGCGTCAGGTCATCACCGCCCTACGCGCTGCCAATCCCCAGGCTCAAATCACCATCATCGAAGGCGTCTGCTCCAAGGTCAGCCTGGAGGAAATTGCCCAAATCAATGGCCTCCACGACCTGTTTGAGGAACTCCAGGACAATCACCTCAACCTCCTCAACGCGGACGAGCTGCCCCTCAAGGAATACACCAACCTCAGCCCGGCTCCCATTCGCTTCAAAACCATGTGGGCCCCTGCAATGCTGGAAGAAGTGGACTGTCGCATCTCCATCGGTGCCCTGAAGCAGACCCTCCTCAAAGGAGAGCCTCTGATTTCAGCCTCCCTCAAAAATCTCTACGGCCTATTTCCCCGAGCGAAATACAAAGCCCGGAGCCCCAACTCTCGGGGACAGCTGCACCGACCCTCAGTTCCGCTAGTCCTTCAGGATGTTTATGGCTGCATTGGCCACTTATTCGATGGGGCCGTGGTTGATGGTGATCGCCAATTCCTCAGCAAGGACTGGAAGCCCGACAAGGGAGAATCCATTGCCCTAGGTAAAGTTTTCCAAGGAGAGGACTTACTTGCCGTGGACCAAGAAGCCTGTCGCCAAGGGAATTTTCCCATGGCCAATTACTTAGCGCCCATCACCCAACTCCGACAGTATTGGACCTAAAGACAGGTCGGTAAGACTTTGGCCTAGCGCCCAGAGAGACCATCCGCCTTTTATGTTCAATCGCCATGGATTAGTGAGCCTCACAGGCAAAAAGCGATTACTCAGAAACCTTTTTCCAAGACAACCAGCCTAGGAATTTGCAAGAATAGAAGACGCTGAATCAAGGTGCTAGGACAATCGCGGTCACTGGAAAAAAGTCATCGAAACGACAAAGAGTTGACCCAACCGTCCATCAGAGTACATCCCGCTGTGATCCAAACTCTATCGAGTAGGACCAAATCAGCGGTCAATGTCTTATAGAACTCTTTTTCCTAATTTAGGCCCTTGACCGCCGAGCCCCCACCTCCACCACCATCAGATGCGGCTTCCCCGGCCTTTCCCAATGACGGTTCTGGCAGTGGTCCCAACGACCCACTGCAAAAGGGCGATCGCCCAGAAAACCCCAGGATCCTGTTAGTCGACGATACGGCCTACAACCTGCATTTTCTCTCCAATATCCTGGGTAATCGTGGCTACAGTGTTTGCCAAGCCACTAGCAGCGCCATGGCCTTAGAAACCGTGCAGCAGCAGCTCCCTGACTTAATCATGCTGGACGTGATGATGCCTGACATGGATGGCTACGAGCTCTGCAACCAGCTCAAAGCTGCACCAGAAACCCAAAACGTCCCTATTATTTTTCTCACCGCGCTACAGGAAGCCAGCGACAAGGTTAGAGCTTTCAAATTGGGAGCTGCGGACTACATCACCAAACCGTTCCAAGCCGACGAAGTCTGTGCCAGGGTCAGCCACCAGCTAGAAATTGGCCGCCTGCAACGCCAACTGGCTCAGCAGAACCAACGGCTACGTCAGGAACAGGCTCGCACCAAAGCGCTCCTCCACAATCTCCTGCCTGCCCCGGTGGCCGATCGCCTCACCCATGCCCCCCTAGATGCCAGCCTGCCCACCCGAGTCGTGGCCGATGCCTTTGAATCAGCCACGATTCTATTTGCGGATATTGCAAACTTCACAAGCCTTGCCAGTTATGCAGATCCTCAATTTCTGGTGGAGTTACTCAACCAAATTTTCTCCTGCTTCGACCAGTTAGCCGAAATCTACGGCCTCGAAAAAATCAAAACGATCGGTGACGCCTACATGGTGGCCGGGGGAATTCCGGAGTATCGCCCCGACCATGTGGAAGCCGTAGCCTCCATGGCACTGGAAATGCAACAACGCATGAGCCAATTCACCACCCCCAAGGGTCAGCCCCTGCAATTGCGCATCGGCATCCATTGCGGCCCAGTGGTCGGCGGAGTGATTGGTCTCAAGCGTCTCTCCTATGACCTCTGGGGAGACACGGTCAATGTGGCTAGCCGGATGGAGCTCTACGGCGAACCTGG
>CALLPZ010000101.1 GCA_938015405.1 uncultured Pseudanabaenaceae cyanobacterium | reverse complement strand
CTTCTGGTCCAGGTTCACTGCCAATAACTCAAAGTTGACTGGGGCCGCTCGCTGGAGTGACATCAGTAGGGAAAGCATCGTGTAGGAATCCTTGCCCCCGGAGATGCAAACCATGACCCGGTCGCCTTCTTCGATCATCTGGTAATCGGCGATCGCCCGCCCCACCTTGCCCCGCAGCTGAGCCTCTAATTTTTTAGCGTTTTTGGAAGGTAGAGTCGCAATCATGGCAATCAGGGGGCAGAGACCGCGGTGACAGTGGTCGTTACAAACTAGACCGCCATTCTACGACAGCAACCCCTCACGCTGACGCAAGTTCCAGGAATTGAGACGCATAACAGTGTTCCCTCCTTGGAGGGAGCCAGGGTGGGTTTGCCCGGCTTGAGCAGCCAGCCTAAGCAGACCCACCTCTACCTCCTCCCGAGAGGAGAATCTATGTTGGCTTGAGCCTCTATGTCTCAAGGGTTTCAGCTTCAACGGCAGATAGAATGAATAGCTCGCCAGTTCGCAACTGCACCTGATAGCTAATCCAATCTTGCTTGACTCGCCCCAGCAGCAAATGAATGCCGCAAAGATTGGGAACCGCCATGGCAATGTACATGGCATCGCCAAAGGCAATCACCCCCGTGGGCGTCGCGATCGCCCCCACCACAATTGCCCCTAAAAACAGCGTTCGATACAGCCCAATGCGCTCCAGGCCAAACAAATAGCCCCAGCAGCGCTCACCGTAATAGCCCCAGGACACCATCGTCGAAAAGGCAAAGCAAAGCACAATTCCAGCCAAGACCAGGGGGAACCAAGCCAGGCTGGAGGCAAAGGCTGCGGAGGTCAGCTCCGCGCCATTTAAAGCTGCTAGGGCTGGGTCATCCAAAACACCGCTGAGCAAAATCACCAGTCCGGTTAAGTTGCAGATCAAGCCCGTGTCAATCAGCGGCTCCAACATGGCCACAAGGCCTTCCCGCACGGGCACCGGGTTGTATGAGGCACTGTGGGCGATCGCCGCCGAGCCCAACCCAGCCTCACAGGTAAAGGCCGCTCGCTGGAGTCCCACCGACATGACACCTATGACCCCGCCCACTGCTGCGGTCGGATGGAAAGCTGCTTGTACAACCGTTGCCAGCATTGCTGCTAGTTGGTTGCTATGGTCCAAAATCACCCAAGCGCAACCCAAACCATAAATCCCACCCATAAGCGGAACCAGCTTGGCAGCCACCTGGCCAATGCGTCGGGCACCGCCCAAGGTAACCCAGCCCACTAACATCATCAAACTCAAGCCATAGAGCCAGACAGGCAAACCAATCACCTGGCGGACTGCGCCGTAGGACTGGCTCACCTGGAACATCCCGCCCCCGGCGATCGCACCCGCAATACAAATCACAGAAAAAATCACCGCTAGCCAGCGCCCCAAAGTGGGCAATCCCCGCTCCATCAAGCCTCGGGAAAGGTAATACATCGGTCCACCCAGGGGCGTCCCATCGGGCAGAATCACACGGTACTTTTGCCCCAGGGTGACCTCAGCAAATTTGAGGCTCATGCCCAAGAGCCCCACTAGGGTCATCCAAAACATGGCACCAGGGCCACCGATGCGGAGCGCGATCGCCACACCCGCAATGCTGCCCAGCCCCACCGTTGCGGATACAGCAGTTGCTAAGGCCTGTAATGATGAGATCTGTCCGGAATCAGCGGCTTCATCTTCAATCGGATTCCCTTCGTCATTTGAAGAGATCAACAGTTCAGTCGATCCCGCCAAAATGCTCAGCGCATGGGGCAGTCCCCGAATATTGACAAACCCTAGACGCAGCGTCGTGACAATTGCTCCCAGAGCCAGCCACAGCAATACGAGGGGGATGCCTGCAATGTCAAAAAATACTGCATGGGCGATCGCCGCCATCAATTCCGAAAGTGCTTCTACCAACGACCTGCTCTCCGTCCCTCAGGGCAGTCTGTCAAACCGCAGACCCCCTCCTAATCCTGATTCATTGCCTGGGTAGCCCTGTTCCCATCATGCCGTAATCATCCGCAACTCGCTGGAGCAGCGACGATATGCTGGAAGCCGTAGCACTGCGAGGAGCAAGCCATGGTCTTGGAACGCATGGGCATTTTGCAGGGAAATATTACGACCCTGGCTATGGATGCGATCGTCAATGCAGCAAACAGCTCCCTACTGGGGGGCGGTGGCGTAGATGGAGCAATTCACCGCGCAGCCGGGCCGGAGCTGGCCCTGGAATGCCGGATGCTCAATGGTTGCCAAACGGGACAGGCCAAGATCACCCAGGCCTATAAGCTACCCGCCCAACGCATCATTCACACCGTCGGTCCGGTTTGGCATGGAGGCGAGAACGATGAGCCTGCAATGCTGGCATCTTGCTACCGCGAAAGCCTCAAGCTCGCAAAAGTAAACAAGCTTCAAACCATCGCCTTCCCGGCGATTAGCTGTGGCATCTACGGTTACCCCATTGAACAAGCTGCCAGCATCGCCCTAGAAACCGTCCAAGCGTTTTTGATGACAGATGACGTTATCCAAGGCGTCAGCTTCATTTGCTTTGGCGATGAGACTTACGATGCTTACCTCGAAGCCTTTGGGATGCTCTGCTAGAGGCAATGACAGATCGCAAGTGCTAAACCTGGGACGAGAAACCCCAGCTTCCCACTAGGACTCCTCCTTAAGCTTCCGCTTCGCCGCCTGCCAAAAGACTTCTAGTTCTTCCACGCTGTAGTCTGCAATGGGCTTTTCCAAAGCCGCTTCCACCTGCTCAAATCGCTGTACAAATCGGCGATTCGTCCCGGTTAAGGCAGCGGATGGATCCAGGCCATACCAACGAGCGAGGTTCACCACCGTAAACAGTAAGTCTCCCACTTCTTCCTGCTGATGAGTCTTATCGGATTCCGCGATCGCCTCCCGAAACTCCCCCAACTCCTCCTCAAACTTCTCCCACACCTCCTCCACGGTATTCCACTCAAACCCAGCCCCACCGGCCTTCTTCGAGATTTCCATCGCCGCTGCCAATGGTGGATTAGTCCGACCGGCCTTAGTCAACTTCTCGCTCAACGTCGCCACAGGTGCTAAACCCTTCGCTGCCCGCTCCTGGGCCTTAATCTCCTGCCAAGCTCGCTTGATGGCTTCAGAATCACGAGCATCCGCATCCCCAAACACATGGGGATGGC
>CALLPZ010000100.1 GCA_938015405.1 uncultured Pseudanabaenaceae cyanobacterium | reverse complement strand
GATTCAATTTATCGAGTCACAGCCCGAATTGACATCGCTGTCCGGCGTTAAATTTAAGGAGAAAGGCCAACAGATCTATAGCCGTGACTTAACCCCATGGGTTGATCTGAAGTATCTATTCCATCGTTTCTTGGGCAAGGCCAAAGTTCCCCATCTGCCAGAACGCCGTGAGTTGTTCTACACCAACTGTTAATCGGTGAGTGGATCAGCTAGCTAGACCATGGCGGGGGCGTTTCCACTGCGAAACGCTACCTAATCGGAGCTGAGTTTGCCCAAAAGCGGAGCAGTCTTGAAATCTAGTCAGTGCAATCTTGAAGCCCATCAATAGAGGAAATTTTAAAGATTTCCTGTTTTTTAATGTAACGTCTGAAGAATGTTTCCACTTCCGAGGGTCAAACCTTCCCTAAAAACACTCGCTTTGCCCCCTGGGCAAGTCCCAAATTTATAGGGTATTTAGGAGAATAACGATCTGGTTTCGCTCTCGGTCCAACGTTTCTTCGTGATGTGAACCATGTACTACCACGCGACTGCCACAGGCCAGGTGCTTTGTAGCGATGAGCCCTTAGATGCGATCGCTTTCCACCTCGATGATGATCAAGACTGCATTGTTCATAGCAATGCACCCACCCGTAGTGCAGCCCTCAAAGGCAGAGAAGGCATTCTCCTACGCATGACCAAGCGTCGCTTAGAAGCTTGGCTGATGCAGAGCTGCTAAGGCTTTTGCCGCTGGGACTATGACCCAAATTGCCCCCAAACAATCGCAGCGGCGATCGTCGTAATGATCAGCCACCGTAACCATTTGGCCTTGTTTTGGGCGGTTGCTTGGGCCTTATCTTTGTCCATGGCCTGTTTTGGATGCTGCCATTTTCACTGTAGCGGCTCCATTGCGCCCCTTCTCGCCATGGCCTTGAAGCTTAAACAACGCGTTGCTGAGCTAAGCGTTGCCTGATCCTCGCGTCGAGATGCAGCAACCTAGCGTTGGGTGAGCTGTTCGCGATTGCTTTTGCCACTGTCTTGCGCATGACGCAATGCCCGCTTCATCGCTGGGACCACGTTGTACCAAGTCAGGTCATTGTTACCCAGCAAACGCTTGATCTGGTTTAGGGTTGCATCGGCGATCGGTTCCTTCTCATGGGGCAATGCGCTGATTTCTCGCAGTGGGTCCCGCTGCACCGCTGCGATGCCTTGCCTGACTGCCAGCGTGATCTGCTCTTTCAGCTCCGTGTTGCCCTTCTGCCAATAGCGATGCCAGCCCTTCTCGCTCGTCACATACAAGGGGGGCAATACATTCAGCGCGTAAGCCTTCACCTGGGTGAGTTTGATAAACTTCAGCGTCTTAGGTGGCAAAAGCTGCATCTGGCGCACAGCCTCAGCCTTCACCAAAATTTCCATCACATTGGTCGGTTCAGGTGCCATTTCCTGATCGGCGGTGCCAGCGAGCTGCCCACTCATCGCTTCTGACAGTTCTGGAGCGACCTGAAACCTACGATTCCGTACCGCTTCGGCTTGCCGCTGGTAGGGATTAAAAAAAGAGCCAGACATGGAACAAATACCCTGATATACACAAGGAGACCTGCTGGCATAGGCTGTGATCACTATGCTCAACCTCGCAGTGGCAGCTACGGAGAAAGTCTACTTGTCATTGGAAACGCTTTCCCAGAGAGGATTTCCGGCAATTTAAAAAAATGATTTTTCACTCGATATAGAGATGATGTTGGCAAGCTGGGGTGGGTGATTTACGTTGCTCAGCAAAATCTCAGGTAACTTCCATGAAAGACTCATATCAGTTTCATAGGGGGCTCAGAGAAGTCAGGCATTCTCTAGACATCGAAGAAAACGAGTTGATCCAAACCGCTCGGACTTCTTCAGTTCCGGAGTCACCTCTAATTTTCTAGAGTCATCATCATGAAACTCATCACCCGTTCTGTTTCTGCCCTGGCTGTCACTGCAACTGTTCTCAGTGCTGCCAGTGCCTTCGCTGCCACACCCTTCAACATTGCCACTCGCGCCTATCGTGGCCAGCTTGACGGGATTGATGGCTATCAATCCTTAGAACAGAATTTCCGCTCCGGTCGAGTTTCCTCTGCAGATGTCATTCGTGCAGCGGGTGAAACCCCCACGCCTCAGCTAGAACGAGATGTTTCTGACTTCCTTAGTACGCTCAGTAATGACGACTAAGTCTTGCTGAAGGAGTCACAGCTGGGGTCTCCATAGGATTGGACTCAGCCATCAAGGTTCCAAAGGTTTCCCCTCGACAGAGAATGGTCTGATGTACCTTTCCTAAGATCTCTGAGCCATTTCATCAATCAAACTTGCCTGAGATAAGCAGGGGACTCGTTCGGTCTCCTGCTTTTTATTTTGAATTTTTACTATCTATAGGACCACTGGACATCTTTGCCTGAACACCAGTTGCGTAGCTGTCACGTTGCTCCAGCCATCAAGAGCCTGGGCTTTGCTGCCGCCACAAGCCTCAATCACTCATGTAAATGTGGTTTACCCGCCTAGAGCGACTCCCAAATCGCAAATTGACTGAAGTCAGCGCAATTTATATACCGCCACCCGAAAGCCAGCCTGGCTGGAGTCACTCCAGCATCGTTAGAGGTGTCAGCGAGACAACGCATTTACCTGAGACACCGACCTATGGCTTTCACCACTCTGTTTGTTCTAAGCGCTTTCCTATTCTGTGTGGCAGCGCTTGCTCCCGTTCGCTTCAATGGCTTGCTGACCTATCGTGGTACGGGTCGTCTGGAAAGAGCGACGGTGTTGGCTTACCGGGGCAGCGGCAGATTCTCGGGGTTGTTGGCTTTCTACCGGGGCAGCGAGCGTGACCTCCAAGCAGCCTAGTGATGAGAGTGGCTTCTACAACTCAATGTTCAGACCCAAGCAGGAAGCTAACGTGGCTTCCTGCTTTTTGTTTCAGGTCGTTTAGGGTTTGAGCTGGTTTGAGGATCTGACCTAGCCAGCTTGGAGTCTTTTACAGCGCGTGTTTATCAGAGCAGGAAGTTTGATCAAGCATCCTGCTCTAGGCCATGGATAACTCTCTCTATAGGAGGCTGTTGCCGGATCAGGGGGATTTTATAGTGCTCCTAAATCGGCACTCTACTCAAGAGCTGAGGCCACAATTCCGGAATCCTTAAGGAAATCTGCTCATGTAACCCATAAGTAGGAATGTAGTTGCCACTTTGTAAATAAAACGTTACATTAGTGTCATAGAAATTAACAAAGGCCGACATGACTTACTCTGCAACCGTTTCTCCCGACTTCTCCTCCATCGCTCAAGACTTGACTTCTTCTTGGAGCCCCAAGCCTGTTTCCGGTGGTAGCGCATTGATTCCTGCTGAAGCAAACTCTCGCATGCGCCGTGAAGGCGATCGCTTCCTCACCAGCCCTGCACTCAAAGGTGCAACCGTTGACCAAGAAGGTTTGACCAACAACTACGCTGTTGAGCCTGAGATGTACTACGCTGCGTTCCCTGCTCCTGAGCAAGCTCGTCGCTATGCACTCCAAGGCCTGGGTGCTGTTGCATTTGTCATGACCTTGGTTCTGACCTCCGCGGTTATCTAGTTTGGAACTGTGCAGGTCTTTGTTGGGCCACTTAGAGTTCTGCTAAGTCGCCCTCTCAATTGCCAAGCCATCGCGTTGTGACTGTTGCTTTACCAGTGATTTGTGTAAAGCGGCTACTGGCTCGAATTGCTGCAGGAATGGCCTGTAGAGTTCAATTTCTGCGGCGGGCTTCAGCCACAGCCGTCGTTTGAGCCATTTGAATCCCTATTTTCTATCCCTAAGCAGGAGATCGATCA
>CALLPZ010000099.1 GCA_938015405.1 uncultured Pseudanabaenaceae cyanobacterium | reverse complement strand
TGTCCCGCTCCCTAGGCTAGTCATGGCATTCCAGGATTCCAATCGAATATTTGCCAATCTCTTCCTCAAGATTCGCCAATCTCTGGCTTTGGAGGACATTTTGGATGCGGTGGTTGCAGAGATCCGACCTTTGTTAGCCTGCGATCGCCTCCTCATCTATCGCTTCGACCCCGATTGGAGTGGCACTGTGGTGGCAGAGTCTGCGGGGACTGCCGAACTGAGAATTCACGATCGCGTCATTCAAGATCCTTGCTTTGAGCGCAGCTGGTTAACACCCTACCGAGAGGGGCGGGTGGCTGCCTGTGCTGATATTCAGCAGTCGGGATTACGGGATTGTTATGTGCAATTTTTGATGGACTTTGAGGTTCGGGCCAACTTAGTGTTGCCGATCCTCCTAAGCGATCGCGGAGAGCCACTGTGGGGGCTATTGATTGCCCACCATTGCCAAGCGCCCAGACAATGGTCTGATGCAGAATGCCAGTTGCTGAGGCAAGCCTCTGATCAGATCGCGATTGCGATTCAACAGTCCTTGCTGCGGCAACAGACTCAAATGGCTATGGCTGCGAGCCGTCAGTTGGAGGTTCGACTGGGGGAGAGTGAAGCACGTTTTCGCAGATTGGCTGAACAGGCTAAGGATGTGATCTATCGTTATCGCTGGGAACCGGATGCCCAGGTGGATTACATCAATCCAGCGGTGACGGAGCTAATGGGCTATACACCCGGTGAGTTCTATGCGGATCCTGACTTATTATTTTCCCTCGTCCATCGCGAGGATTTGCAGCAGTTTCGTCAACAGCTTCAGCCTTCTCTGGAGACTGCGGGGGGGGCTGAAGCTTCGCACTTAATGGTGTTGCGTTGCCTGCATCGAGATGGACGCGTTGTCTGGGTTGAGCAGCGCTGTACCCCCTTGCTGAATGGGAAGGGAGGCATGGTGTTGGTAGATGCCATGATTCGAGAAATTAGCGATCGCGAGGTTGAGGTAAGCCCATTAGATTTGCGTCAGTTGCCCAAGTCACTACTCGAGCAAGGTCGAGAATTTAAGCGGCCTGTTTCCTGGAGCGTCCCGCAATTTCTGATTCGTTATTGGCATGCTTGGCGGGAGCCGCTATCCAACAGGAGCCTGTCTCGTTGGGCTAGCGCCAGCCTAATGGTGGGCACGCTAGCCTTAGCGGCAGGGCTGCGAGAAGCGGGAGTTTCAGCGGCGAGCCAGGTGTTGGTTTTGGGCCTGGGCTTGGTGCTTTCAGCCAGTGGTGGGGGCTTGGAGGCGGGAGTATGGGCTACGTTCGCGCTCTGGTTGTACTTGCTGGGGACGCTATGGTGGGGCGAATATCCTGGACTCGGGGGAGATTGGCCCTGGCTGTTGGGCCTCTATGGAATAACCATGGGTGGGGTTGCTATGGTGGTGGGTCAAATTAAAGATCGCAGTTTGCTCGCCTACCAGGCGCTCAATCGAGTCAATGAAACCCTGGAGGTGCGAGTCCAAGAACGCACCTCCACGCTGGAGCGTACGAATCAGCAATTGCTTCAGGAAATTGAAGAACGGCAGCGAGCCCAGGCTGCCTACCAAGCAGCAGAGTTAGATTTACAACAGCTCAATCAATTATTGGAGAGTCGTGTGCGATCGCGCACTGCAACTCTGGAAGCTTCGGAGCGACGCTGGCGCAATTTCATCGATACCGTCCGCTTACTGGTGGTAGGACTTGATATTGATGGTCGGGTGAACTATGTCAATCCTCACTTCTTGGCGCTGACGGGCTACAAAGCAGAGGCCGTGATCGGACGCAATTGGTTTGAGACCTTTGTGCCTCGCCATCAACTGAGCCAAGCCCGGAAAGTCTTTCAAGAGTTCTTGGATGAGGGATTCCATTCCTATTTTCAAGCGGTGATTCTGACTGATTCTGGTGAAGAGATGATTGTGGCTTGGAATAATACTCTGCTGCGGGATAGCGAGGGACAGAGTCAGGGGAGTTTGAGTATTGGTGAGGACATCACAGAACGCTATGCAATCTCTCGCATGAAAGATGAATTCATTTCCGTGGTGAGTCATGAGTTGCGTACACCACTAACGTCGATCCATGGGGCGCTGGAGCTGTTGGATTTGAATGTGGTGCCCTTAGAGTCAGAGCGAGGCCGCCGTGTATTAGCGATCGCGGCAGAAAATTCCCAGCGTTTGGTGCGTTTGGTCAACGACATTCTCCAGCTAGAGCGATTGGAGTCGGGCAAAATCAATTTGAATCGTGCTCTGTTGCACAGTCGCGATGTAACTGCACGTGCTCTGGAGTTGATGCAAATGTTGATAGAGCGGTCCAATCTGACTCTATTGTTGGAGGACCCGGGATTAGCGATCTGGGCTGATAGCGATCGCATTATCCAGGTGTTGACCAACCTCATTGACAATGCGATTAAGTTTTCGGACCCAGGTGATTCAATTACCCTCCGGGTTGAGTCGGCTTCCTCTCCAGCATTGCCGGAGCAACCGATGGTGTTATTCCAGGTGCATGATCAGGGGCGGGGGATTCCCTCCGAGAAGCTGAGTCATATCTTTGAGCGCTTTCATCAGGTAGATGCTTCTGATTCTCGTCGTCGCGGTGGTACGGGCTTAGGTTTGGCAATCTGCCGCAGCATTATTCACCAACATGGAGGACAGATTTGGGTCAATAGTGTTGTAGGCGAGGGGAGCTGTTTTTATTTCTTGCTGCCTACGACGCCCGAGAAGGATAGCCCAAAAATCAATTCTGCATCAGGAGCCTGAGGTATGAGCCCAGTGAATGCTAGCGAGAGTGACCCTTGTCCAAGGATTTTGATTATCGATGATGATGATGGCATTCGCGATATCGTTGAGATTTCCTTAGAGGCTTTAGCGGGGTGGCAGGTGTTTAAGGCAGCTTCGGGAGCGGCAGGGGTTGACCTTGCGCGATCGGCCCAGCCCAATGCAATTTTGCTGGATGTGATGATGCCGGGTCAGGACGGCATCGCCACCCTAGGGCAGCTGCTAGATGATGTGCAGACCTGTCATATCCCTGTGATTTTTCTTACAGCGAAAGCACGCTCTAGCGAACAACAGCGACTCCTCGATTTGGGTTGTTCGGGGTTAATTACTAAGCCCTTTGAGGTTCAAAAGCTGGTGCCGCAAATCTGTCAAATTTTAGGTTGGCGTTTGTCCTAAGAATTGGGTCACAAAATCCTCACAATCTTTGCCTAGGCTTGGAATAGCTTGATGGGTTCAGATAGATGATTGATTTTGGGCAAATGAACTTTTGGACAATTCCTTCCGCTTTGAGCTAGACATGGCAATCTCGATCTTTGAGACCCAAGACTTGGATGCTCTAGTGGCCTTGAAGCAATTCTTGCAGAACTTGCCGGGACCTAAGGCCATCGAAACGGTGTTAGCACAGGCTGTTTGTAGCTGTGCAGAGTCTAGATCGATGACGTTTGATTGGCTCTTGGACCATGCTGAGCGGTTAGAGCCTGAATTGGACTTAGTTCAATGGGGGCAGCGTTTGGTGGCGACCCGCTTAGAGTTGCAGGACTTTGGTAAAGGCTGTGAGTTAACTCTGGAGAGACAGTCGGGGGTTCAGCCCTTAGTGCTGGGACTGGATCTACGCTCTCGTCAGCGGTTGGCCCAGCGTACTTCTCGGGGGGAATGGCTACTCATTGAGCGTTTACGGGTGCGGTCTTGAATTGGAGGCGATCGCCTGCTCTCCATCGGCAACTTGTGGGACTGCTGATAGAAAAAATAGAAAGTTTGTCAGAGGTGTTTTAGCAACTCGTAGTTGGTTGTAGAACTATAGGCTGGCCGAAGTTTCGATCATTCGATAGCGCCCATCACAGGATCTTCACATTGTTTCTTTAAAGTGTGGGTAGTTCAAACGCGAGATGTGATTGAGGAGAATATTATGTCCCAATATCCTGCTTGTCTCTGCTGTTCTTATGAACTGTTGCATCGCGTTAGCGCCCGTGGAACAGTGTGGTTTTGTGCCCACTGTTTCCAGGAGATGCCTGACCCTAAATTGTTGTATCGCAGACGTGTTGATTCCCTTGAGGCCCAAGTTTTGAGCGGCCAAGTGATGAAATGTACCGGGAAATCATGATGGAATCTCGCCAACAGAATAATGCTTCTAATCGCAAGCAGGATTGCACCACACTGGGGCAGATTATTGATGAGTTTGTCTTTAGTTGCCCTTCGCCGTTATACAGCCAAGTGTTAACGCGACCTGTCGTTCGTCGCTATTTGGTCGATTACGTGCTCAAGCGGGTGCAGTGGGAGTTGCCACCGGAGTTATTGCGAGTGGATGAAACTTTTCCTCGAGCAGCACTCCAGGATTCGAGTGCATTTCGGGAGTATGTGGAATGTGCAATTTATTGGGGGATGGAGGAGATCATTCGCGATCGCCTGGACCTCAATCTGCGAGATGACGAGTATCCCAGCCTGTCTTAATTCTCCCAGTCTGGCTGCTTGCTAGAGATGGGACAAGTGGGCTGAGCATCAGAGTGGGGCTCTCTACTGACCTTTGTGAAGGCAGATTATCCAATGGCTTTCGACCTATGAGGGGCGAGAGTCATTGTGCAATGCATGACTTGGGCGATCGCTTAGCGACGATAGGTGCTGCCATCCGGCATGGTTGCATTGTTCAGTTGGGCACCGTTAAGGTTTGCGCTACTAATTTCTGCACGGATCATAATTGCATCCGTCAGATTAGTTTGGGAGAGATTGGTACGGGCAAAGTAGCCCTCGGAGAGGACGGCTCGGAGTAGGTCTGCTTGGCTAAAGTCGGCTCGGCTGGCATCGCAACGGGCCAATTTGGCATCGACCATGCAGGCTCCTAGGAAGCGCCCATGCTTGAGATTGGCATCGGCTAAGGTTGCTTGGGTGCAGTTACAGTTGCTGGCCTGGACTCCGATAAGATTGGCTCGATCTAGACGAGCATTCACCAGGCTGGCATCGTCGAGAATGGCTTCGCTCAGGTTGGCTTCGGTGAGCAGTGCACCACTGAGATTTGAGCCGCGTAGGTCAGCGCCACGGAGGTCAGCCCCTCGCAGGGTTGCATCACCCAGGTCCGCTTGGCTGAGATTGACGCGGGCCAGGTCCGCCCCAGACAAATTGGCTCCCCGCAGATCCGTTTGGTGCAGATTAGCTCCCCGTAGGTTGGTGCTGCGATTGCTGCCTTCTTCGCGTAGGTTTGCACCTCTGAGGCAGGCTCCACTGAGGTTTGCCCCGCTGAGATTGGCGTTACGAAGATCACAATCCATCAGATTGGCATCTAGCAGGTTTGCCAAGGTTAATTGAGCCCCACGCATATCGGCGCCCTGAAGGCTGCTGCCATGGAGGTCGGCACTGTTGAGGCGGGTGCGTATGAGCTTGGACTGATTGAGATTGGCACCGCTTAGACGACAGCTGGTGAGATTGGCTTCGCTGAAGTTCACGCGGGTGAGATAGGCAAACATCAGGTTGCCACTGCTCAGTTCAGCCTTGGTCAAATTGACGCCAATGAGGTCTGCTTCTAGCAACTCCGCGCCGCGAATGCGTACGCCCTGGAAGTTGGTTTTACCGGTCTCATATTGCTTGAGCAGTTGGCGGCTATCCATGGGAGGGCTAGGTTGATGAGGTTAAGGTTTCGGAAATGCTACCGGCACTGAAGGAGATAGAGTCCCTGAGGTCATCATCCTGTTAGAGCGGGGAGCTGATGTTGGGATTCGTATGGCTAGGTTGTTCAATAGAGCTTGATCCTCCTAGTAGCGTGAATGCTCGGGATGGCAGGTCATGGGTAGAAAGGCCGGAGTGCCCGGATGATGGCCCCAGCTGCATTGCCGTACTCATCGTTGGGCATTAATCGGCTGGCCACGAGTTGGAGTTGTTCTTCGAGGCTGCTGTGCTGTTGGAACTGCTCCATCAACCGCAGGATCAAGTCGCCTAGGGTTTCTGTTTGCAACTTGGACCAGTCGCTGTCGCTATTCGCGTCAAACGGGTAGTACAGGGTGGAAAACATGAGCGCTTTGACTCGTAATGGATTGGCATAGCGCATGAGCTCCACCCGCAGTTCTGCTAAGCCCTGCCAATCCAAAGTTTGAGCAGCTTGGACAGTCCCTGCAGATGCTTCCGCCACATCTCCTTGGGGAGAGGAGGCATAGCTTGGGTTGTAATCGGGAGTGGCCCAAGCTTCCGTTGGCTCTGAGGGGGATGCCTTTACTTTGGGGCCGGTGTCAGGCGTGGAGCCAGAGTTGGGTGAGGTTTCCCAGCCTGAGACTGGGGTATCTACTTCCGTGCCAGGGATGAGAATACCTGTGGGTTCTGGACCCTCGTCGTCGTCATAAAAGCCGAGAGGTACAGGGTCTACGCCGCTGCCCAGGGTGCTATTGAAGGGGGCTTCGTTGCTTGGGGCTGGTCCTGGAGGGTCGATGTGAGTTGCATTGCTCTGGGCAGTTCCGTAGGAAGCCTGCTTCGCAATCTCATCTTGGGGGGCATAGAGTTTTTGGCATTCCCGCTGAATTAGTTGGGCTACGAGCTCATATTCCATTTGGCGGTTGAGTGTGACCACCACATTCCGAAGAGCTTTGTGCAGCGCTTCCTCATTGGGGGACATTTTGTGGAGCTGCTTCAATAGATTGCTGAGGCGGAAGCGGCCCAGCATGACCGGGTCATTGCTCCATTCGCCACTGCACACTGCGTAGAGTAACTTCTTGATGCGTGTGGCACTGGGGGATTGCTCCAGGGTGGCTGCAATCTGGTCGTAGGGCTGCGTGGGCAGCGGATTATCAATGGGGTTGCTAGCCCGAGTTTCGAAGGGAGAAACGATGGCTTCTGCACCCAGGGTGGGGGGGAACTCTGACAGTGAGGCCTCTGTGGGTAAAGCTGCTGCACTGCTATCGCCCTGGTAGGCTTGCTTTGCGACTTTTAGCAGAGTTCTGGCTGCGGGAACAAAGGCTTTGCTTTCAGGGGCCAGGCTCAAGGCGTGACGGAGGGACTGCTTGAGTTCTTCGAAGCTACTGTAGTTTCGGGTCAGGTCCTGAACGAGGTCCCGCAAACGGTAGAGATCCAGGACGTTAGAGTCCTGGGGCCAGCGATGCTGATTGGCCGCAAAGGTGAGCTGGTGGATCTGTGGGCGCTCGGCCTGGGATTCCAGTTGTTGGGCCACTTCGTCGAGAAGCCAGGACGGTACCATAGGTCTTTGCGATCGCTTCCTTGGGTTTGCTAGGGAGGGTGCGCCAAAGGCGACCTCAACCCATTTCGTCATGACGAGAAAAACGTCATGGGCATGGTTCAGGACAGAGAGAATAGGACGTGAAAACCCAGGAAAATGCTTGGATGGAAAGACAGAGGGATACTTGAGTAAAGTGTCCGCTGGGGTCTGGATCCAATTGGTGTAGATGCCTTGCCTGATGCTTGGCTGGCGTGACTGCAGTCATTGCCAAGCCTGTCCTACTGACTGTCGAACTTCCGATAATCATACTGAGTTCTGGCAAGACCGGCTTTGAAACTTCTGAGAAGTTTGGTTGAAGCCTGAAAATGAGCCATTTCTAAGTTACATAGAGTCTCTTCCTGCGGAGGATTAGACTGCATCGGTAGAAAATATGGGCTATTTTTCTCTCATGCGATGATTGACTGGCTTTTTGCCTGAACAGAGGTGATGAGCCATCCATTCTTGGGCGTACAAGTTAACTGTAAATATTGGCAGAACGCCAGCGGGATGACTGTTGAACCAAGCTGGCGAGGGTTGTGGGGCGAGCCTGGGTTCAGGCTCGAGGTTCTTATCCCCGAAGTTATTGTGCTTCGAGCTGAACTCATAATCCACAGCCTTTAGACCTCATCCAGCGGCTGCAAGCAATCAGGATGGTCTGGTCCTGGTTTGTTGACCCGCTGACTGACCGCATAATGTTGCATTGACTTGGCATCATACGGCTGCATTAACCGTTGGAGCGGCTGGGCATCGGTCACGGTGGGGTCGAGCCATTGTTCGTAATCTTCTGGAGGGAGGATGACAGGCATGCGCTCATGGATGGACTCTAGTCGTGAATTGGCTCTGGTCGTGAGTACCGTGCAGGAGGTTATGACTTCCCCTCGTGGACTGCGCCAGCGCTCCCAAAGGCCTGCAAAGGCAAAGGGCCGTTGGTCAACCATCTGACAATAAAACGGTTGCTTGCCCGCTATGGTTTTTTGCCATTCGTAAAAGCCATCGGCAGGAATCAAACAGCGACGTTTGGCCCAGGCTTCACGAAAGCTCGGTTTGGTTGCAGCAGTCTCTGATCTCGCATTGATTAGCTTGTAGCCAATGCGATGGTCTGTTGCCCAATGAGGAATGAGCCCCCAGTGCAGGAACTTGAGCTGGCGGGGCGACTGGGCATTCGCTCGGCCAATGACGGCGATATCCTGACCCGGTGCCACGTTGTAACGAGGGGCCAGGTCAGGAGTCTGGGGGAGGCCAAAGGCGATCGCGATCGCTTCACCCGTTTGAGTTTGACTATATCTGCCGCACATCTCTGCTAGCGGGTCGTTAGGTCAATGGGGGAGGGGCACGATGACACCGTCCCTGCTTCAGCATGGAGCGCATTGCTCAAAATCGTCTCGGGACGAGCCTTGTGATTCCAAGCAAAGGCATGTTTAAAGGCAGCATCCTGGCAAGCCCTCAACTGGTCGAAGTTGATAATATTGTGGGTTAGCAGGTTCTCGTATTCAAAGGGCAGACGCACATTATGTAGACCAGCGTTGTCGGTGCAGATTGCAATGTCTACCCCCGCTTCGAAGCAGCGATCAAAGACGACCTTGAGTTGTTCAAGGCTTTCCAGGGTGCCTGTTTGTAAATAGGTTGTGGGGCAAACTTCCAAGCATTGACCCCGCGCGGCAACATCCTTCAGCAGTTCGGGATAGAGCAAGGGGATTTGAATGCCGTGGCCGACGCGTTTTAGATAGGGCAACAGCTCCGGGAAGCAACCGTCAGTTGTTTCAAAGAGATGACCGGTGGTGTTCACACCGCGAGCCAGAGCATATTGGTAGAGCTCGACGAACTCAGGTAGGCGCTCTTTATATTCCAGATTGCCGCCCGCCAGGTCTACACCACAAATGTATTGGGGGAACTGCACGGCTAGATCAATCATCGCCTTGTTGACATCGAAGGGGAGCTTCGAATGCATGCAAAGGATCTGGCTGTTGACGATGGGATAAGGCTGGTTTTGGCTTGCTTCCCCGACGACTTGGATGATCTCGGCAGTGGCATCAATGCGATCGTTCTGGCTCAAATGTTCTGGGGTGCGCAAGTAGGGGCTATAGCGCAGCTCCAGATAGGCCAGGTTCTCAAAAACATAGGCCCCACGTAGCAACCGGTAAATGAAATAGGGGAGCGTCTCTGCTGTTTGGACCTTCTCAACGATGGTGTGGAGTTCTAGGTATTCGTCGAGGGTATTTCGGGGGCGCGTGTAGAAGTCTTCGAAATCTGCGTAATCTTCAAACTGGGCAGACTGGCCAGGTTCATTGCGCTGGAAATAGCGCCACAGAATGCGAGGGACAACGGAGCCGCCGAGGTGGCGATGCAGTTCTGCGTATAGGGCCATGGGTCTCTTTCTCCTGACAAGATGAGCATTGTGCTCAGTGCGATGAATGTGTTGCACAAAGAGGCCGCAACAATTGCAGCCTGGTTCTAAAAAGGGATTAATTAAGCAGGAAATTTATGAAGAGCAGTCGCGAGGGCGATGACGTTAATACCGATACGACTTTGAATTCATCGGTATGTGCTCTGGGGTATTTAAGAAATGTTAACGCACAGATTCCGTACTTGCCAGATTGTGGAATTAACATTTCTAGGGGCTGATGCTGGGGATCGACCTACGCTGTCTATGGTCGATAGAACAAGACCTATGGCGATTGATAAATCTTCGTGACGAAACCGTTGTAAAGCCTCACGCTGCCGAATTTGAGCGATTTTATGGAGGAATGAGCCAAACGACCCCCGATCCTACTGCCCAGCCTACGTTCCCTGACAACGTGCCACCCACACCAGAACCTACCTATGAAGTCGTGCAGGCGGCGATGTTTCAGATGTGGGATGCGGTTAATCAGCTGAGCGAGATTCCGCCACCCCCTTGCGAACGCTACCGAGTGACGATCTTTGGCTCAGCTCGACTTAAGCCGGCTGACCCGCTCTATCAAGATGTCCAGCATTTAGCCAGTGAATTAACCCGCATGGGCTGTGACATCGTTACAGGCGGTGGTCCTGGTCTGATGGAAGCAGCCAATCAGGGCAGCGTAGATGCCGATCTCCATAATCAAACCCAGTCGATTGGCTTGCGTATTGACTTGGACTTTGAGCAGCATGCCAATCCTTTTGTTGAGCAGTTGCATAGCCATCGAACTTTCTTCTCGCGCCTCCACCATTTTGTTCTGCTGTCCAATGCCTTTGTTGTCGTACCCGGTGGAATTGGCACTGCCCTAGAGACTTTGATGGTATGGCAGCTTTTGCAAGTCAAAAAACTCGATCAAGATATGCCCTTGATTATGGTGGGGGATATGTGGAAAGGGTTGGTGGATTGGGCGAGTCATTCGATGCTGGGCGCCAAGCCGCAGATGGCTAGCCCAGAGGATATGGAGATCCCTCGTTGTGTTTCGACCATGGAGGAAGCCATTGTGGCGCTCAAGACGTCCAAGTCGCTGTGGGAGCACAACTGTAATTGTGGTTAGCGCCTCGTTTGAGTTGAATAGTTCAATTGGGAAAGTCCTATGGAGCTTCGGTTTTGATTGTTGTTGGAGCTACAAATCAGCCATCATGCTTATGGATGATTCGTAGGTAGTTCCGTGGAACGGCTGAGTCTCCTGGGCTTTTCTGCTGGGTAAGCTGAATGTAATACCTTCGACATACTAGAACCCAGCCCTGGCGTGACTGCCGGGGCTTTTCTTTGGAACATTGCTCTGCTCTATGAGCGTTTCAGGTCTTTGTTGAGCTTGGGCTGAGATTTTGATTAGAAATGGGTGTGAATAGAAACCTTGGGCTCATTCTGGACATCTAGATAGAGATGCCTGGGGCACGGGACTGGAGTTCGGGGTAATGAGTTGTGTGGTCTTAAACTTTGGCCTGCAATCCTGTTCCTGATTTTGACCCTGGGTCTTTTCTCCGGAAAGTTCCGCTTCTCCGTTGTAGGGCTGCCCTTAAGGGCTTCTACTGACGACCATGACGATACCTGCCGAGCTGCAATTGTGATCAGTCTGATTTTTACTTCTTTTTCTGCTCTTGTTGATTATTCCGGTGTCTCGCCGCTCGCTATCAGTGCTTGGGGGCTGCGAAATTTTGTCGAGAGGGCCTCTTGTAAGGTGGTGCCGCC
>CALLPZ010000098.1 GCA_938015405.1 uncultured Pseudanabaenaceae cyanobacterium | reverse complement strand
TGGTAAAGGTGGCGTTGTTGGATTGTTGATTGTCGGGGCGTTGATTGACTGGGAGAGGACTGCCGACGGCAATGGTTTGGGCGATGCTGGGGGGATTGACTGGAGCTGGCTGGGTTGGCGGAAAAATTGCGCTAGGTTCAGCGTTTTCCAGGTCGGCGGGCTGGATTTGACCGGGTTTTGCCCCAGGCGGGTTGATCGGTGCTTGGCCTAGAGGAGTCTTGAGTTCGTAAGGGGAGGCCTTTTGCAAGACGGTTTTGGGACCGATGGGGAAAATGCCTTTACCCTTGACTGGCGTTGGGGTTACGGGGCTGGCTAAGGCTTGGATGGCCTGACGAATTTCGTTGGCAGTGGCAAAGCGTTGATTTGGCATGGGGTGGGCCATGCGTTGCACCAAGCGGGCAAACCCTTCGCTGATGTTGGCTTGCCATTGATGGGGGGCCAGCTCAGCGGGGTTGGGACTGCCGGTGAGAAGGGCGATCGCACTCATGCCCAATGCGTACAAGTCGCTGCGAGGAGTGGCAATGCCATGGGCTTGCTCTGGAGCGGTGAAGCCTTCTTTGGCGATGATTGTATTGACCTTCTGAACTGCTGGGTTGGAGGCTTCGCTGCCGTTTGCTGTTGCGGTGGCGATCGCTTGTTTAACGCTGCCGAAGTCCAGCAGTACCGGCTTGCCCAGGTCTGGGTCAAAGATAATGTTGTCCGGGGCAATGTCGCGGTGAATCACCTGGGGGTTATGACTATGGAGATAGTCGAGAACCGGGAGAATGTCCTGGAGGAATTGAATCGTTTGGGCTTCGCTGAAGGGACGGTTTAGCAGGTGATGTTGGTAGGTGTTGCCATCGATGTATTGCTGGACGAGGAAGAGGCGAGATTGCTCATCGGTGGCAGATTTCCAGGTGAAGGAGTCTAGATAGGCTGGAATCTGGGGGTGATTGAGTTGGCGCAGTACCTTGGCTTCGCGGTGAAATAGCTGTTGAGCCTTGGCGAGATTGTTGGCAGAAATGCTGGGCCCCGGTGCAAATTCCTTGAGGGCGCAGTCGGCTTTTTGCCAGGTGTCTCTGGCTAGATACGTTTGGCCTAGGCCACCGCGACCGAGGGGACGGATGATTTCATAGCGATCGTTGATCAGTGAGGAGGGGTGAGTCATCCAAGGACGAGCCGAAGGGGCATTCCTGTAAAGAATACTGTTAACTCCAGGGTGAGGCTGGAAAATTTCGGAGATTATTCATTCCCGATAGCTTGATGGGTTGTATTCCGTTGGTGGACTAGGCAAACCACATCTATGGGATTGTTTACGTAGGTTATTATTTCGAGCAAAATAATTTACTCCGTATGTCCGGGTTTTTGATGTCTTTAAGCGAAGGAAATAGTACGCCCTAATAACTCCTCAATCCCCCCAAAAACATGGAGACTCTGGATACTGCCAGTACTGCCTCGCAGATTAATCTGATGGCAATGGCAAAACATGGTGATTTAAATGCCCTTGCTGCCCTGATGAATCGCTCTCTGAGGACGAAGGGAATTTTTACAGAGTTAAGTCTCGCAGGGAATTGCCTTACCGTGATTGCAATGTTTTCCCAGGCGGCTCCTCACAAGCCCAGCTTAGTGGAAATGTTGAAGCGCGGCTTGAATAATATGCAGCCCAAGGGTGTCAAGCGGGTGATGGTGCGAGCGGTATCCATCGAAGATGAATCGTTGGCCTGGCAAAGTGCGTTTTTAGTGTTGCCGATTAATGCAGCGAATAATCCTGCTCGCTCTTCGTTGAATTCGATCGCGGAAAAAATCCCAGGTTTACCTCAGATGAAGCCTCAAACAGAGGCCTCTGAGGATCCCATGTTGCCGATGGTGAAACCGAAGGCATCGACGAAGTCCATGACCTCCCAGGCGCTCTGGGGATATGCCCTGATTTGCATTGGGATTGTCATGATGCTGACAGGGTTGGGACAAGATATAACCCCCACGGCAGGGGAGGGCGATGGTAGCTACAGTCCCGGAGCTTTGGCGAATAAAGCAATCCATGCCCAAGCCGGAGGCGCGATGATGATCTCTGGGGCGATCTTGATTACGGGCAAGCGTTCCTAGGTGGACCCAGGTTAGGCGAGGCAAGGAGATGGGTGGGATTTGAGAAATAAGTCGCAGCGTTGAGGTCGAGCGGGGATTGGTGCTCGGCCTAGGGTACGGCGGAGCTGATACTGGCTTTCGAGGCAGGCGGTGCGATCACGGTAACGAATGTTTTGTCCCACTGCGGGATCGATGGCTTTGCCCCGTAACGGTGTCCTTAGCTGGTTGACCGTTAAGGTTTTGAGGAAATCGATGAGGGTTGGCACGATCAATTGGGCAATTTTGACTTCGATGGAGCTTTCTGTGTCGCCTGGTTCCAGAGCGGGGTAGAACTGCAGCAAGGCTTCGCCGGTGTTGATGCCTGAGTCGATGCGATGGACGGTTGCCCCAATCGCATCAAAGTTGCCCGTGGCTAAGGGATAGAAGATGCCATGTTGGCCGCGATAGCGATCGCTAATACCCCATTGGAGATTCAAGGCTCCCAAGCGAGGGATGGAAAAGATACATTCTTCTAGGATGGGACCGCCGCACATCAGGATGAGATCGGGGTCCAGTGTGCGAATACGTTCTGCTGTGGCAGCACTGTTGATTTGGTCCGTTGGAATTTCGATGACCTGAGGCAATACCGCTTGGGGGGAAGGCTTTTCGCCATTCCAGAGTTGCTTGGCCATGGTTTGCTCTCGTTGGCTTTCAACCCGGTTGCTAATCAGCTCTCGGGGAATGGCGGAGAGCAGGCGTAGGGGCGAAGTCAATAGCTTTTGGCGCAGGCTCGTGGAGCTATGGTCTGGGCTATGGCTCAGCACAATGCTGTGGGAGATCGGCCATTGCTGAGCAAGCTGGTAGGCGACCCAAGAATCGACCGGATCGTCATCGGTCATCAGGATAATCTTGAGCATATGTTCTGTTTTACCTGGGTTACTGACTTCGGCTAGCGATGAGTTTGACCTATGACTTCGTCCCCTACCTCTTTATTTCCCTGACGCTCCTGTGCAATGCACAAAAGCGAAAAGATATGGAGGTAAGAGGCGAAGTCTTGGCATCGCTTCAAAGCTCTTGATTGGGGGGGCTTTGGCGAATGTAGGTCAACTAGCCTTCAGACCTCTAAACCTACAAATCCTGTGCCCAATAGCAGGAATAGAAAAAGGCATTCACAGGAGCGATAAGTTACTCGCTGTGAATGCCTTGAAGTGGATAAATTGTTGAAATGCTCCCTAGTTCCTCACTATTGTGTGTGGTTGATGGGAGAGCCTCGGTCATTCAGGGCGATCGCCTTAGGGCAGCCCATAGATGAGATGGCGTTAGGTGTAAGCTTCCATGCCTTCGCAGGAGCAAACCAGGTTGCGATCGCCATAGGCGTTATCCACTCGACCCACCACAGGCCAGAACTTATGCTCCTTGGTCCAAGGGGCAGGGTAAGCGCCTTGCTCGCGGCTGTAGGGACGATCCCATTCTGCAGCCAGCAAAGACTGAGCCGTATGGGGAGCATGCTTGAGGGGATTGTTCGCCGGGTCGATTTGCTCTAGCTCAATTGCCTCAATCTCACGACGGATGGCAATCATGGCATCGCAGAAGCGATCTAGCTCTGCTTTGGACTCACTCTCCGTGGGTTCGACCATAACCGTTCCGGCCACAGGCCAGGAGACCGTTGGGGCATGGAAGCCAAAGTCAATCAGACGCTTGGCAATATCATCCACGGCGATGTCCGCAGACTGCTTGACGCCTCGCAGGTCCAGGATGCATTCGTGGGCCACCCAGCCGCCTTGGCCTTTGTAGAGGACGGGAAAATAGTTCTCTAGGCGCTTGGCCATGTAGTTGGCATTGAGGATGGCAACCTTGGTGGCGTCAGTTAGGCCAGTGCCGCCCATCATCTTGATATACATCCAGGAGATAGGCAGGATGCTGGCGCTACCCCAGGGAGCTGCGGAGACGGCACCGATGCGGTCATCTCCTTCGAGCTCAATGACGGAATGACCGGGCAAGTAGGGCTTGAGGTGCTCAACTACGCCAATGGGACCCACGCCGGGGCCACCACCACCATGGGGGATGCAGAAGGTCTTGTGCAGGTTGAGGTGGCAGACATCAGCACCAATGTCGCCGGGGCGACAGATGCCGACCTGGGCATTCATGTTGGCTCCGTCCATATAGACCTGGCCGCCAAACTCGTGAATGGTGGCACAGATTTCTTTGATGCCTTCCTCAAATACCCCGTGGGTGGAGGGGTAAGTGATCATTAGGGCTGCGAGATCGTCCTTATGAGCTTCGGCCTTAGCCTTGAGATCGGCGATGTCGATATTGCCGTTGTCGTCGCACTTTACAGGGACGACCTTCATGCCACACATCACGGCACTGGCGGGGTTGGTGCCGTGGGCAGAGGTGGGGATGATGCAGATGTTGCGGTGGGCATCGCCACGCTGCTGGTGGTACTGGCGGATGGTGAGCAGGCCCGCGTACTCACCCTGGGAGCCTGCGTTGGGCTGAAGGGAAACAGCATCGAAGCCGGTGATTTCCGCCAACATTGCTTCCAGTTGCTCGCATAGGATGCGGTAGCCCTGGGTCTGAGAAGCAGGCGCAAAGGGGTGCAGGCGACCAAACTCAGGCCAGGTGACGGGAATCATTTCCGCCGTGGCATTGAGCTTCATGGTGCAGGAGCCCAAGGGAATCATCGAAGTGGTCAAGGACAAATCCTTAGCCTGTAGCTTGTTGATGTAGCGCAGCAGCTCCGTTTCAGAGTGGTAGGCGTTGAAAACGGGGTGGAGTAGATAGGGACTTTTGCGCTGGAAGTCACTGGCGACTTCGCTGCTGGCCTCTTCTAATAACCCATCGAGATCAAAATCAATGGTTTTGCCTTGGGCAAAGATTTTGAACAACTGATGGATTTCGTCCAGGGTCGTAGGCTCATCCAAGGTGATGCCTAGGGTTGTGGCATCAACTAGGCGAAGGTTAATGCTGTAGTCGGCCTCAGCGCTTTCGAAGATCGCTTGGGCTTTCTCTGTGGTGATTTTAAGGGTATCGAAGCAGTGGCTCGCATCGACGCTGTAGCCCAGCTTTTGTAGTCCCAGGGCTAACAGGTTCGTTTTTTGGCGAATCTGCTGGGCGATACGGCGCAGCCCGGTGGGGCCATGGTAGACGGCGTACATGGAGGCCATAACCGCGAGCAGAACCTGGGCGGTGCAGATGTTGCTGGTGGCCTTGTCCCGGCGGATGTGTTGCTCGCGGGTTTGTAGGGCGAGGCGCAAGGCTGGGTTGCCGTTGGCATCCTTGGACATGCCGACGATGCGACCGGGCATTTGACGCTTGTAGGCATCCTTCGTTGCGAAGTAGGCTGCGTGGGGACCGCCGAAGCCTAGGGGCACGCCGAAGCGTTGGGTACTGCCTACAGCGATGTCGGCACCAAATTCGCTCGGGGGGGTTAGCAACAACAGGCTCATCAGGTCTGCTGCAACAGTCACTAGGGCCTTGGCTTCATGGACCTTGGCAGTAAAGGCGCTGTAGTCATGGATCGTGCCGTCGCTGGCGGGGTATTGCAGCAGTGCACCGAAGATTGGAGTTTCAGCGGGGTCAAAGCTGTTGTGGTCGCCCACAATGACTTCAATCTTGAGAGGTAGGGCGCGGGTGCGAATCACCTCAATCGTCTGGGGATGGCAATCCTGGGAGACGAAGAAGGTATCAGATTTGCTTTTGGACTTGCCGTAGCTGAGGGACATTGCTTCAGCAGCAGCGGTGGCTTCATCCAGCAAGGAAGCATTGGCGATTTCCAAACCCGTGAGGTCGGTAATCAGGGTCTGATAGTTGAGCAGGGCTTCGAGGCGACCCTGGGCAATTTCAGGCTGATAGGGGGTATAGGCGGTGTACCAGCCGGGGCTTTCCAGGATGTTGCGCTGGATAACGCCAGGAGTGATGCAGTCGGTGTAGCCCATGCCAATGAAGGAGCGGCAAACGCGGTTTTGATTGGCGATCGCTCGGATCTGCTCCAGTGCCACTGTCTCGCTCACGCCCTCAGGCAATTGCAAGGGCTGTTCTATCCGAATAGCAGCGGGGACGGTTTTATCAATCAGCTCATCTAGGCTGCTGATGCCCAAAACCTTGAGCATTGCTGCGATCGCGTCACTGTCTGGCCCAATGTGGCGTTGGGCAAAGCTGGTCGGATTGGCCATGGTAGAAGCAGTCGCAACGGGCAGAACGGTGGTCTTCATAGGAGATGGGCTAGAGGCCAT
>CALLPZ010000097.1 GCA_938015405.1 uncultured Pseudanabaenaceae cyanobacterium | reverse complement strand
ATTAACCGCCCATCTTCTCCGCTTGCTCTTGGGCAACACGGAACGCCTCTTCGCCTTGAACACCACTGGGAGCAGGTCCCATTCGAATCTGAATCATCGGTCCAGAGCGGGCTAGACGAATGACCATTCCATCTTCAACATTGTATTCTTCCACCCGCTTACCACTGATATAGGTCCCATTCGTGCCCAGGTTCACCACTCGCCAACCAGCGTCAGCCGCCTGAACCTCAACGTGGTATCGAGAGACCACCGCGCTGTACAGCACCACTTGATTATCTGCAGCACGGCCAATGCGCACCACCGATTCCTGCTCGAACGTCCAAGACTGGACTGGCGTTGACTGAAGCGGATGCAAAAGAGTCAGAGTAATCACAGAAGTCGCACGGTAGACAAAGGCAGAGACGGACGACCAGCCGGAGCTGGATCCCAAGACCGATGCAAAGACAGGGTCCTGGTTAGATTTTTGAGTCTGAACGACTGTGCGACCCCCATTGAGAAAAATGCAGGCCGTTGCAGTCTCACCAAGCGCAATCCTCCATCCCATAAGACTCTATCTGAATGACAGAATTCCGTAGGTGGACAGCCAGGGTAAGAAAAAAGACTGTCGATAAAACAATCTGAGTTCAATATACCCAGTAGGAGAGTAAATTCTAGGCAACCTGGAATAAAAAGGTGACCAGATCTCCTTTGCCCAGGGAGATGCGATCGCCGACCCGTAGGCGATGGCGATTACCAGGCACTAAGGGCAAATTATTTACATAGGTACCGTTGGAACTGCCCAAATCCTCGATGTAGTAGGCATCCCCCTCAACACGGATATCCGCATGGACACGGGAAACCACTTCCGAATCGGGAAAACCCGATACATCGATATCAGGAGGAATGCGATCGTTGGCCTTACCAATGTGGACCACACTTAAGGACTCCGGAAGGTCCACGGTCACATTGCTACGAATATGAAGCATCTTTGCTAAGGGACGTTGAAGCTGAGTCTGAGAACTACTAGCCTGGGCCGCTTCAGGCGTCATTTCAGCCACAACTGCCGTGGTGCCATTCTCAGCCGAAGCCTCCAAGGCTGCTTCTAGGTTGGCTTCAAAGTCCAACTCAGCGCTAAAATTCTCTCCCAAAGCCACCTCCAAGTCCGCCTCTGCCTCCGCAGCAGCGGTCGTGGGCTCTTCCACTCCACTACTGGGGAATGCAGGAGGTACAGAAGCAGCCATCGGAGGCGCTTCCATGGCCGTGGGCAAAGCTTCACCTGCAGGCTGGATATTCGAACCACATTGACCGCAAAAGTTAGCGTCAACCTGGACCTGAGCCCCACAGTTAGAACAAGGCATCATCTCAGGCAGAGGCGTATAGCAAGCCTCGCACTGGGTTGCCCCTTCTGGGTTGTGATGGTCGCAATTCGGGCAAACAATCATATCAATTCGGCTTAACTGAAACTGCGTTGAGCGACCTTGCTCCTATGGGCCAGCCGCATCGCAGCGGAACTCTTGCAGCTGAACAACGAGCACAAGGCGGAACTTGTCAGGCAGAAAACGCCGTCCTAATTTGACTCCACCGTTATAGTTCCCCAAATACCTCCCGACTGAAATATCAGCCTGGAAAAACCGCCCACATCATAACGAGCATTTTTCCTTTATGAAAAAAGAGAGCACCCAGAATACCAAAATCAACAGGAACTGAGGAGGTTGGCGAATCGCCACAGGTACGCTTCACCAATTCCCAGGCCTCGCCAGCTTCAGCGAAAGGCCCCATGCTCCCAGTCACCGCAATACAGTCAGAACCAGGATTCTGAACCAGCGAATGTCAGAGGGGAACGATGCCCGGCAAACATCCACCAGAAAGGCAGAGAAGCCTGATGACAACGAAGACAGACTCCTTTCACTGTTACATACTCGCGAACCTGCAGAGATTACTTTTTCTCCATTAGAAATTTTTCCCAGCATCAACATCCAGAAGCCAACGCAGCTCTCCCTCGGGGCGAATCAATTTAGCTGGATAATCAGTCCCCGCTGAGGTCTCAGAAAAAACATGGCTGAGCGCAGTCTGCTTGTTTGCACCAGACACTAAGAACATGACGGACCGCGCTCGGTTCAAAACAGGCAAGGTTAAGGTTAGACGCGGATCATCACCCTTGTAGCCGACGGTGACCCAGCGATCGCTCACTGCCAGTGCATCGGTTCCCGGAAACAAAGAGGCTGTATGGCCATCGTCACCCATGCCCAATAAGACAATGTCAAACTGCGGCGGAACCTCAGATTCAACCTGAAAAATACGCTTCAGCATTAGCGCATGGGCCTTAGCAGCCTCCACGGGCTCGGCTGCATTCGTATCCATGGCATGGATGTTGGCCACGGGAAAACCAGCGGGCTCCAACCAGGCCTGGCGAACCATACGGTAGTTACTATCCCGATGGTCTGGGGCAACGTAACGTTCGTCCCCAAAGAAGAGATGGAGCTGAGCCAAAGGCAGCGATCGCCTCGACAGTTCCTCATAGAGAGGCCTCGGCGTACTTCCTCCAGCCAAAGCCAAGCTACAGAACCCTCGTTCTGCCGCTGCTTCTTTAATTTTTCCCTCTACCAAGTCGGCGGCGCGGGCAACAAGGGCAGCGCGATCACTCAAAACTTCAACAATAGGGGTAGCGGTCATAGTGTTTTGTATTGCTTGGCTGAGAAACGGCGCAGCGAAAATAATGGCTTGCCCAACGCAAAGCATTAGGCGCAACTACCGATATTTTGAAAGATGCCTTGGCGGGCTGGTTGATTTCACGGGTTTTCTCAAGGATTCCGGACCCTTGCCAAAATGGCCGAGTAGCTAATGTAGAATTTGCTACACGAATACTCACATCAATACGGACTCATCCTGTAGAAGCCGTAGACCCCTTGCGGGTCACTGCCAATCTACTCAATTGGCAGATTTGCGGGGTAACATCAGGGGCGACAGATTTTTCCCTGTCTGAACAAAATATTCAGAGCCCCTAATTCACCAGCCCAAGTCACTGATATCCTCATCGACGCCCTTATCCCATGAAAGCTGCTTCCCCCTTAGCCTCACGTGCCCTGCTGATTGCAGGCCTTGTGCTGATTCTGTCAGCCCTCGTGGACTACTTCGTCCTCTTGGTTCCCCCAGATTTTTCCAATCGTGCCCAGCAGGTCAACTTGGCCAGCCAGTTCGTTGATCGGGGCATTGTCCCGCTGGTGGGAGTCACCTTCCTACTCCTGGGTGGCTGGATTCAAACGGAAGTGGAAGGCGGTCGCAAGGGCGGTGCTAGCAACGCAGCTCGTCTAGGCTCTATGGGGCTTTCAGCCTTGCTCAGCTTGATTTTCCTGCTGATCGTGCCACTGCACTTCAACAATGTGCGCGTGCAGAAAAACACCTCGCTGGAAGGCGTTAATGAGCAGGCAACCCGTGCCGAAGGCGAACTGAATCAAGCTGTCGAAAATCAGCTTCAGCAAGAGCGCAATCGTATCCAAGCCTTGCTGCAAAACGAGAAACTTCTCCAAGAAGCGATCGCAGGTGGTCAGCTCCAAGG
>CALLPZ010000096.1 GCA_938015405.1 uncultured Pseudanabaenaceae cyanobacterium | reverse complement strand
TGCGATGAGCTTCGCTTCGCCCAAACTGCCATCTGCCTGGAAGTCAGCGACATACAGCTCAGTACTATCCCAAGGCATGTCGGGATGACTCCAGCAAATCCAAGCCAACTGCTTGCCATTGGGGCTGATTCGAGGGGCCGCGTAGAAATCATGCCCTTCAACCAAAACCTGTCCAACGTTCTCGCCACCCTGGGCATTGACCGCAACAATTGTGTTCGTCGGCTCGCCTTCCCCTTCATGGGCCTCACGAATACCAATCCAGCGATCGCGCAAGTCATCAAAACTTCCATCGGCGTAGCGCATCGCAGGGCCAACTTCCGGCGCATCCGGCGTTAGCGCACGGGGCACCTCCCCCTCGGTCAAGCAATAGAGACGCTGATCAGCGTTATTAGAAAAGAAAACCTTTTCACCACTGACAACAAAAGATCCCCCACCATATTCGTGAACCCGATTGCGAATGCTGTAAGGCAACGCATTCACCTCCGAGCAACGACCATCAGGGGTTTGCTTCACCAGTACACTGCGCCCTTCTTCCGACGGACGCATCTCAAGCCAGTAGGTATCGTCACCCTCCAGAGCAGTACCAATGAGACTGATCGTGTTGGCCACAATCAGATCTGCCGTAATAGGCGAGTTCCACGAGCCATATGCGGCTGCAATCGCGTGGGTCATTCGATCCGTCTGCTCGGTTAGAGTCTTCATGCTGGCGCAGTCAACCACAGTGAATAAATCAATCGGGTGACACAACCTACACCCTCACAAGGGAAGCAAGCTGCGATCATATCAGGATGCTGAACCGGAGAGGCTTTGACGCTCTCAGACTCAGGGGGGTGATGGGACTCAATATAGAAGCGAAGTCACGAGAAGCGCTAAGGGGCAGTTGCACTGACTCCACAGAGAGGAGTTGCCCCCCGCGAGGGGCAACCCAGCCTTACGCTAGGGGCAATAGCCCCTAAGGGGTAACAGGCGACCCAGGCTGCGCCGAAGCGCCAGGATGCCTAGTCTCACTCCCCTAGGGGCATAAGCCTGCAGCAATGATCTACAACTCATCTAGCTGCAAAGACATCCTTTTGCCCCTCATTTTTCTTGTGACCTCTAGTCTCGAGTCCCGTATCAGGAGCACAGCGACCTGAATGATATCTCCCGTTTCGATCCATCCGTGAAGTGGAACACCACTAAGTCAAAACCAATAGGTCAGCGCCACGATTCACATCGACTCAACGATATGTTGCGCTGAAGCTGACCAACGCACACCCGCCTAACTCCCACGATTTACCGTCGGTATCTCAAGAGCTCGGCTCCTCTGCCTAGCACAGTAGGATAAGTGGCCCGAACATAGGTCGATGAGGGACACCTGTCAATCCCCAAACCCCCTGTTTTCAGCCCAGTCTTTCGGTAGCAAGATTGAGTCAGGCCCTCCCGTATGTCACGCTGCTTTTCCTAGCCAATCCCCCGTAAGCAACGAGAATTATCTCTAAAGGGGATTAATTGCCCCAGTGTGAGACTTTGCCACCGTTATTGGCCCCAAACCAACCCAGGTCAATTACTGTCTCGTCACATACATCACTAAATATCTATAGGCGTTGCAGCTGCGCCATAGGACAGCGAAGACATCTAGAAGCACTGAGACAAGGACGCGGTGCTTCAACTTCACAAGCTCCAAAACCTCTAGGCTCAAAATCCCACTGCTGCAAGGCTCTCTACCTGACTAGCATTCGAATCACGGGAAAAGCGATCGCGATCTCCGAAATCCCTAGGGAGCCCGATGTAGTTATCTCTGAACCTCAAACAATCTCAACACGTAGTTCTTAGGACCTACCGTTGCGTCATTGTTGAACCTCAATATCCTCCCTCAGTTCCCTCTCACTCCCATGACTCTCTCTAACGGAAACTCTCCAGTACGACAGATAACAGAGCAAATCCTTGCCACTCGAAAAATCACTCGAAACGCTCAACAACAGCTAATGGGCGCACTACTCTCGAAGCAGGCTATCAGCCCCGATGACCGCGCCATGATTGATCGCATTTTCGACCAGCTCCATCGAGGGCTATTGCACGTCGTGGACTAATGCATCTGGGTGGAGAGTTCAGCCTGTTTTCTACCGGAGCAGCAAATTCGGAGATAGCGTCTTGCCATTTTCGAATTGTGGCTG
Organism: uncultured Pseudanabaenaceae cyanobacterium; assembly: GCA_938015405.1. Taxonomy (GTDB): domain Bacteria; phylum Cyanobacteriota; class Cyanobacteriia; order PCC-9006; family JAAUQQ01; genus JAAUQQ01. Next base: position 13,497 of record CALLPZ010000096.1, on the reverse strand, counting down.
CTAGGCTACAGCAGCGCCCTTGACAGAGGGCCAATAGGTGTTATTAGAAACATGACACCAACTCCTACCACGGCAGCATTCTATGGACAGGGAATTTGGTTTCTTCAAATTCCAACGCGATCCAATGTGCTGTTTGGCTAGAGCTCTCCTTGAAGGTCAAAACGATTAAGTTCTGCCTTCGCTGCCCACCCCGCGATGCGCCATGACACAGCCAAACATCTTAGAACTGGCCAAACAGGGTGATGCCCGTGCAATCACTAGCCTGCTCAATCGTTCCCTTCAGCCCAAAGGCATTACAGCCAAAGCGGCTAAGCGTGACGGCATATTGCACGTGCTATTGGAGGGAGAAACTCCGCCAAACCAACCCGCATCTATTCGTTGCATCCATCAGGGCCTGCAAAAGCTAGGCTTTGTCGATACCCCTATCACTATTTATGGTCGCGAGCAGGGAAGCGCTGAGGTCTGCTGGCAGAGCCACTTGGATGCTCCCCTCATCGGCGATATGCCAATGGTGGCAGACTCTTCTGAATCCGAGCTACCTGCTCCTCCCCCGCCTCCACCAACAGTAGCGGAGGCAGATGAAGTCGGTGATGCCCCCGGAACTGATGTCCAAGAAAGTGAATCTTGGGACAATTTTGATTTTCGTGCTGCAGACAGTGATGAACCCACTGCTGTCACGGATGATGCAGCTCCTTACGAAGAAGAACCGGCCCAGGCTTGGAATAACGATTACGCTGGCGATGACTTTGCGCTGGACTCTCCGGACGAGCCTACGCTCATCGTCCCTCCCCAACCTGATGAAGAAATAGACAATGGCCTAAGTGACGAAGACTCTGATAGCGAAATTTTACTCTCCCTGTGGGATGACGCTGACATCGACGAAGACGATATGGTCGAGCCGTCAGTGGATGCCAATGGCGAGGAAGTCGACCTCTGGAAAGATGGGGGTGCAGGAGATGCCCTCGATGGCGATGGCGATGGCATGGGCGACTCTCCCGGTCTCATTGGTGAGCCCCAGTCCAAGCGAAAAGGCTCCACGTTGCTCCCTCTAGTTTTGCTCGCTCTATTGGGCGTGCTAGGTGGTGCCGTCGCAGCAGCTCACATGGGTATGTTGCGCTTACCTTGGCTTGCCGGTATTCCAGTCATCGGTCCTCTAGTGACCCCAACGGAGGATAGTAGCGGTGAGACACCTGCTGACCCAGCTCCTGCAGGTCAATCCGCCAGCGATGCAACGGACCAGGCAGATGAACCGGGTCAGGCTCCAGCAACAACTCCAACAGACGAGCCAGCCACCGGAGGAGGTAATACGGATGCAGACACCTCATCCCCCTCGGCCTTGACTCCCTTCCGTGACGGCGTGAACGCTGCGACCAAGGCTGCAACCTTGGCACAAATTGCCAGCTCAGCAGAAGACTGGAACATCGTTGCCGAGCATTGGAGTGATGCTGTCGATGGAATGACCGCTGTGCCCAGTAGCCATCCTCGCTACGACGTAGCCCAGCAAAAAGTGTCTGAGTATCAAAAGAACCTCGACTATGCCCGTCGATTGGCTAACCCTTAGGCCTTTGGCAGAATTCCTCTAGTCTCTAGTCAGCAACTTCTGCCACTCCCTAGACACGTAAGTAGGAAGCATCAGTCACAATTCCCGAGAGCATTTAGGCGGGCCTGTTCAATTGAACAGGCCCGCCTAAATGCTCTCGGGAGAAAGTTGTAAAAGCCAAGCAAGCGACGATTTAGGACGATAGCTCAGGCACCTAAAAGAACGAAAGCCAGCTTCACAAAGCTCCTAGCTTGAGTGAACATTTGATGATCTGCCCTTATAGACAGGCAAAGTTTGAGAGTATAATTTAATTACGAACTACGGCCAAAATACTTAAACTTCTATTTATCTATTCAGTATGTAACGGGGGTATCTAAACATATATAAATTCAGCAGGTCCACGGAACTTCAATGAATTATCCGGCTAAAGAGCTAGCCGATAGAACATTTTATCTATAGACCAAATATCAGTTCAAGGTAAAGCTTTACAGCATTGTTACCCGAGTGCTGATGGCCTAACCACAAGAGAGTTTCGGTATCCCGAAGCTATTACGGCAGCTTGTCTGAACTTCGTCAGCTGTTCTATCATTGAGGTCAGGTTTGTTATAAGCTTCGTAATTCTTGCTTTTATTTCGAAGACACTATCTATATCAGCTCAGGCATGATGCATTAATCCGGATGCAATTGTCTGACCGAACTATAAAAACTTTTAAAACGTGAAATCTAGACAAAACGCTGAGTTCAAATATCCTGTCCAGCCATCAATGATTAAAGGCTCTATGGCGAGGCTGTCGATTTTCGTCGACGGCAACAACATGTTCTACGCTCAGCAGAAAAACGGATGGTTCTTTGACCCTCGTAAGGTTCTGAGCTATTTCACCCAGCATGAGAAGACTCAACTCATGAATGCCTTCTGGTACACGGGCATCAAGGATTCTCAGGATCAGCGAGGCTTCAGAGATGCCTTGATCAGTCTGGGTTACACGGTCCGCACCAAAATCCTTAAGGAATACTACGACGACAACTCGGGTCGCTATTCCCAGAAGGCCAACTTAGATATCGAGATTGTCATCGACATGTTCAATACCGTTGAGCAGTATGACAGTGTGATTCTGTTTAGTGGTGATGGGGACTTCGAGCGGGCCATTGAGCTACTGCGGTCCAAGAACACCCACATCACGGTGATTTCAACGGAAGGCATGATTGCCCGGGAACTGCGCAATGTGACAGACCGCTATATTGATCTCAACAGCATTCGTCAGTTCATCGAGAAGTCCTGACGAGCCTGTCCTCAACCACTGAGTAAAGGTGTTAAGCCCTTGGAAGATTTATTTATCTGTCGAAGCAGACAGGGCTTTCCCCAAGGTCAACAAATCTTTTCTCAGGTAGGGCTGACGCTTAACTAGAAAGACGCTGATTTCAGCAGCCAAGTTCCATGACCTATCGGGTAGCAACTTTCTATAAATTTGTAGAGCTACCGGACTGGTCAGAGCTGCGATCGCCCCTCTGGGATTACTGCATCTCCAAAGACCTGTGCGGCACAATTCTGCTAGCCAATGAAGGCATTAACGGCACCCTTGCAGGAGAAGGTGATAGCGTCGAGCAAGTGCTGCAATATCTGAGCCAAGATCCTCGCTTAGCCAACCTTTCCCCTCGCTGGTCGGAGAGTGAGACCCAACCCTTTGGCAAAATGAAGGTCAAGCTCAAGTCTGAGATTGTCACCTTTGGGCAGCCGGAGATTCACCCCGCCCAACAAGCTGGAACCTACGTATCCCCCAAAGATTGGAACGAGCTCATCGCGGACCCAGAGGTGTTGGTGGTCGACACGCGCAATGACTATGAAGTCCGCATTGGCAGCTTCAAAGCAGCGATCAATCCTAAAACCGATCGCTTTCGAGATTTTCCTGACTACGTCGAACAATCCCTAGATCCAAACCAGCACCGCAAGGTCGCCATGTTCTGCACTGGGGGCATTCGCTGTGAGAAGGCCTCGGCCTATCTCAAGCAGCAGGGATTTGGCGAGGTGTATCACCTCAAAGGCGGCATTCTCAGCTACCTGGAATCCGTTCCACCCGAGGAAAGCTTATGGGAGGGAGAATGTTTTGTCTTTGATGAGCGAGTTGCGGTGAAGCAGGGCCTAGCCCCTGGTAGCTACACCATGTGTCAGGCCTGTGGTCAGCCGGTCTCGGAACAGGAGCAGCAGGATGAATGCTATGAGCCAGGCATCAGTTGCCCCCATTGCCATGGCAATGATGCCCCAGCTGAACCCTCAGCGGATGCTTAGGCCAACGCCACCGCAGAACAGCACAAGCCACGGGTTTCCTTGACGAGCAATGTCTTGATGTCGCAACCTCACAACTCGCGGCAAAACGAAACGTTCAAATTAAGATTTTTAGATCAGCCACGCCACCCGGAGCATCCGCAGGGGATATTCAGGATATTTCCCTGGAGGAGACGGAGTCCTATGATGATGCCCCGCCTGCGCCGACTGTGCGCTGCGATTTCTCAGAAAGCCTTTCTCGCGATCGCCCTCAGTGCAGTCCTCATTGTCTCGACGGGTTGTACTGCCTTTGCTCCACCCGAGTCTCCCTCGGCTCAATTTGAACAGACCCAGAGCGAAACCTCTGGGCGCAAGGCTCCCGATGCTGTTGCCAAGGATGCCGTTAAGGGCGGTAGCCTCAACGATTTCTTCCCACGCTCCGTGGCAGGCTACAGCGGCTATGAAGTCGTTGCCGCTCAGGAGAAACAGGGATTTGCCCAGTTCAAGGTGAACGAAGGCGGTGCCAACGTTGCGGTGCTGTCCATCAATGACACCATCAGTAACCCCAATGCAGCGACGAAATACGAATCCAGCACCCGAGATATCCAGGGTTTTCCAGCGCTGAGCATTGGTAACAATGGCACAGGCGTTTTGGTGGGCGATCGCTTCCAGGTCAAGGTCCAATCCCGCAGCGACAGTTTTAAGGCAGAAGATCGCGAAGCCTGGCTAGAAAAGTTTGATTTCAAGGGACTCGCAAAGCTGAACCGCTAAGTCTCTCCACATCCATCTTTCACGACGAAAAGCGGTGCCACACCAAACCACAAATGCTGTGGCCCGCGAGTTTGCCAACCTTTAGCACTCTCGAAGGAGCTTCCCTTGAGTAAGACACCGGTTTACACCCTGGTCGATGAGCTACCCAATCGTGGCCTAACAGTCATGTCACTGAAAGCTTTGGACTTTGCAGTGCCAGGCGCTTGGAATAATCTGACAGGCTTCGTCAATACGATTAAAGAAGTCACTGGCGAGACCGATGAAGCCCTGATTCAGGAAATTGGCGATCGCGCCATCACCCTCTACAACGATAAATCTGAGGGCTACCAGAAGGCACTATGGCTTTATCAAACCGTTGACAGCGCCTCTAGCGCCCTGGGCACGGGCATGATTGCCAACAAGTTCACGGAGAACAAGTCCTTCCTGGGCTTGATCAATAAGCTCACCCCCAAGCCCGAGAAAGCTCAGAGCTTTGACCTCACCATCAAGCTAGTGGTGGAACTCGTCGCCTTTTGCCAAATCAACGGCATCCCCGGCGATAGCATTGGCGACTTCCTCGGTGCCGTAAAGGACTACGGCGGGGAGTCCTTGATGCGCATGGCGGCGCTAGTTTGTTACGACGGCCTCGTGCCCCTGGGACCAGGCTTTGCGGAAAAGGGTTTAGCAACACTAAAGCAATCCAGCGCGTCAGACCTGGACCACAATAAGACCTTCAAAGGCGTGAAGGAACTGATTCCTGGCAACAACGATAAAGGCAAGCTGTCCTTTGTCACAGAGAGCTTTGAGTCCGTTCAGGATTGGATGCTGGGCTTTGTGGGCGATCGCGGTCTGACCCAAGACAAGGTCGTGACAAGCTTAAGTAAGGCGGTAGACCTATCCCAAGACAAACTCGAATATCTCGGAGCGTTCTTGGATGTGGGCACGAACTACTACGAGCACACCGGCATTCAAACCCTAACCAGACGCTTGATTGAGCGGGCTGCTGCTGAGGTTTAGCCTCCCCACCAGCCCCTCGCCTCAAGACAAGTAGATTGCCAGCCCCTTCTCCTCCACTCCTGCAAACCGAGTTGAACCAAGCAGGGGGCAGAGGGTGGGGCTGGTTGAGATGGCTTAAGAACGTTTCTCCCAGATTTCAGTCATGCGAAATATCGGGCCAGTGTCGCGGCGATGGCTAGCAGAAATTGAAATTTACACGCGAGATGATTTGCAGCAGGTGGGAGCAATGGCAGCATACCGCCACATCAAGGAAAGTTACCCCCAACGAGCCAATCGAAACTTGCTCTGGGCATTGCTTGGAGCTGAACTGGATCAAGATTGGCGAGTCATCCCCACAGAAGTCAAAGCCGCTGCCTTACGGGATCTAGATTGAGCGTTGGGCAATCGCTCTGGGAATGATTTATGGCAAGAGAAGTATTTTCTGCAGCCAGAAACGGTTTGTTTCTGGCTTCCTTTGCCAGCCCTGCCACTGCATCAATCGAACGCCAGCTATATATTTCTATAGCAAGGGATTCTACCGATGTCTCTGAGTCATCATCGCTTAACTATTCTGAGTGTCTTTCTGCCCCTGGCTCTGAGCTATTCAGCCCCCGCTATCGCTGGTCCCTCCAATGGTCACTATCGCCACTACGTCGGTACAGGTGTGCGGACTAGCTTCCACGATGGAACCGGCTTAGTCATCAACGGTAAATTCCAAGTCAAACAACTGGGAGAACGCTGGAGCCTGTCGCTGCGCCCTGACTTGATTTTAGATCGCTCAACCGAACTCCGTGCAGCCTTCACCACAGAGGCAGCCATCGGCAGGTTTGCGCCTTACTTCGGTGGAGGCTTGGCATACAACGTTGACGGCACTGAAAAGGTGGACCCAATGCTCAGCGCCGGAGTAGATGTGAGTCTACAGCGCAATTTTGTAGTCCGGGTGGGCGGAAATTATATTTTCCAAGATAACGAGGTAGATACTGAGATGTTAGTAACCGGCAACTATGCGTTTTAGAGTCCTGTTCAAGTGAGCATCGCATTGCTCGAACAGTTCGAGCCCAAGCGAGGCAAGGATTGTATCCAACACTTCTCGCGCTTTCAGCTCAGATTTTACTCAGACAGGGTCATACCCGGCTCATAGAAAAGTATGTAACTCCCCCTTGTTTGGAGGAGAAGCTGCTATATGCTGGGCGGGATCTTTCATTTGGAGACTCGCCCGTGACTTCTCTGCCTCAACTGCGTAGCCTCAGCATCTTGGCAGCTCCTCTGATGCTCGGAATCTTAGCGCCAGCAGCCATGGCCGGTCCCTTGGAGGGATACAGCGTAGGCGCAGGTGTCCGCACAGGATTTAACGATGGCACAAGCTTTGCGATCGATGGCAAGGTGCCTTTGACCCAGTTCAAAATCCAGGGCAATGGCCTGGGCGTTTCCCTACGTCCTGCTGTGATTTTTGGCGATGAGACCGAATTGCGGGCTGCAGCAACCGTGGATGCTTCTGTAAGCAAACTAACGCCCTATGGCGGTGTGGGTTTGGCTTACAACACAGACAGCACTGGCGATGTGTCTCCCATGTTGAGTGCAGGCCTGGAGTTTGATGTGCAGCGCAATGCCGCAATTCGCTTGAATGGGAATTACATTTTTCAGGATGGCGATACGGATGCTGAGCTGCTAGTCATGGGGGTCTTCAATTTCTAAGCACAGCCCAGACTGTTCTCTAGAAAAATAATCCGACTAGGTTCGAATGAGCTGATCGAAGTCTGGAATTAAGCCTTGGAAGTAGGCTTTGACGGCGGCGATGTCTCCCTGCATGGGGCCAGACTCGCCGCCGCAGTTATATCGAGAGGCGGAGAAGCGAGTCTCCCCCTGATAAGCGCCAGTGATGCGATCGCTAGTGCCACCGGTACAGCGTGGACTATTGTCTTTACGACCGGGATGAATACGAGCTTCATCTAGCAGGACCCAAGCAGCCTGCAACTGAGCCGCACTGCTGGGCAAGGATTTCTCGGCCACGATGTCGCCATAGCTATCCACAGTCACCGTGATGGCTTGGGCCGTCACGACAATGCTGTAGCTACGGTGGTAGCGCGGCGGCACAGAGGAGTCGGTGAAACGGTAGGTCACCTGATCTAAGTCGCTATTTACAAAATCGAAGGGTTGGTCAAAGCCCATGGCAGCAGAAAAGGGTTGGCAAGCGCTGAGAAGAGTAGCGCCGAGGAGGAGTTGTAGAAATTGCGATCGCTTCATAGCTATTTCTACATCCTCTCTCTGCTGATTTCCCAAAAACAAGCCTAGCCAAACCTACAGTTGCGAAAAGGTAATTTTCAATCCATCTCGGGGCTTAGGGGTTGGTACAACAACCATACTTAAGTCTTGATTGGCTTGAAGCTCCCAGCGATAGCGCTGCAGCAGGCGTGCCGCAAATAGCTTCATTTCTAGGCGAGCAAACTCCTTACCAATACATTCCCGAAGCCCCCCGCCAAATGGAACGTGACTGAATGGGGCTCGTCGCTCCGCAGTGGCATCAAAGCGACTGGGGTCAAAGACATCAGGGTTCGGAAAAACATCAGCATCGCTATGGGTCGAAGTGATTTGATAGAGACTCGACCATCCCTTGGGAATGCGGTATCCCCCATAGTCACAGTCTTTAATCACTTTGCGAAAGCCACCCCCCACAGGAGGCGAGTAGCGCATGACTTCCTTAATCACACAGTCCAGGTAGGGCATTTGCTTAAAGCTCTCAAGGGTAAGCGCTTGGCCGATGAAGGGTTGCTGTTCGGCTCGGGCTTTTGCCAAGATTTCGGGGTGCTGAGCCGTGAGCAGACAAAAGCTTGCAATGGCAGAGGTCAAGGTCTCATGGCCCGCAAACAGCAGCAGCAAGACTTGGTCCTTCAGCTCCTCGATGCTCAAGCCTTCACCCGTTTCTTCATCGCGGGCAGCGAGCATAATGTCCAACGCATCCACCGCCGTCTCTGGAGCCTTGCTCTGCTGCTTTCGTTGCAGAATCAACTGTTCAATTTCTCTAAGGAGCCCGGTACGATTGCGAAATGCTTTGCCAAATGCAGTCCAGGGCAGATTGATAGGAATACTAAAGAGCCCAGCATTCCAGCTTTCGAACAACTCGCCCAGGCGGGTGTTAGCACCATTGTCGAGACCGATGAGCAACTTGCAAGCCACATCGAGGGTGTAGCTCCGCAGTTGGGGATACCAGGTGAGTTCTCCTTGCTCAAGCCAGGCCTGAAAATAGCGATCGCCAATCACTTCCATGGCGGGAATGTAGCCAGCCAGCGCTCTAGGCTGAAAGGCCTGCACCAGAAGTTTCCGCCTAGCCATGTGCACATGACCGGACTGGAGCGCTAGGGAGAGAGGACCCAGCAGTTTTTCGACGCTCGGCGGCCAGCTCACGCGAAAGTATTCGTTCTCGTGGGAGAGGATAAAGCGATTGCCTTCGGGTCCTTTCAGAAAAACGGTAGGCGCACCAAAGATGCTGGTTTTGAAAACGGGGCCATATTCGGCATGGCGTTTACGGGCAAACTCAGAGTCCGTAAAAAATTTAAGCGTTTCGCCAATCAAGGGTAGGCCCAGTTTTCCGGGGGGCAGGGGCTGCTGTGATTCGGGCGGTTGAGGCGCAGTCGCGGTCATGGAGAAGCTCGAAAAGAATCGGTGTTCTTAGCTTATCGGCTTTGGAAACAGCAATGCTTTCAGGAAATCAGACGCCTCGCGATTGTCTCTCGCTTCAAAGCAGTCAGGAGCACAGCTCGATCCTTAGCCCCGCCCAGCCACAAGCGCTTTCAAGCTTCTCAACAGACTCACATAGTCCTGGGCATGACATTCCATGACGAACGCGACCCCATAGTCAGCCCCACAGAATGAAAAGGAGAGGAAATAAACTTGAATAATTCCACAGAAAGAGAATGCTTCAACGCATCAATTGTAATTAGAATCTAGAGCCTCCATCCCAGAGAACGTCAACAAGATTCAGAAGCCGATATCTCACAGATTTTATTCTTTTGAAAAAGATATTTTCGTAGACTCATTATCCAACAGTCTTCAGACAAACGCTGAGGCAAATAGTCCTTATTTTTCACACAAATCATCTTTACATTGCCACACAAAAGATAGGGTCCATGTTTTGTGTCCTAGTCAATATAAATTTCTGATGAAATCTTCCATTCAAAACATCTCAGTATTCAATGGAGTGGAACGAAGAACCTGCTCCTCTCAACGAGGCTAAAATCCAGCAAGTACGTACAAGAAAGGGGCCTTGCCCCTTGTGATTATTTACACTTAAAATTCCGGAGCTTTTCAGGAGCTATATGAAATCTCCATAAAAGGTATGCATATCTATCTTTCTCATGATGGAATCGATTTTAATAATGCTAATCGGTATTAACCCCCATCACAGCGAGATTTCACCATGTCAGGACTACTCCTCGATCCCCTTAGTCAACTGGTCACTGTCGATGACTCCAGCCCCAGTATCTCTGTTCTGTGGGATAAAGCTGTCCAGCTAGCAGTCGTCAATGTATCTCCCGGTCCTACGATTGCATCCCGCGCCTATGGGATTTTACATACTGCGATGTTCGATGCCTGGGCATCTTACGACACCACAGCAAAGCCCTCTCAAGACAGCCTAGATAGCTTGCAGCGGCCAGATTCAAGCAATACAGATGCAAATAAAACAGAAGCGATGAGCTTTGCAGCCTATCGAATTCTGAGTGAGATCTTTCCCAGTGAAGTCGAGATATTCGATGCCCTAATGACAAAGTTAGGCTTCTCTTCCAGCAATACAACAACTGACACAACGACGCCGGCTGGAATCGGTAATACCGTGGCCGAAATGCTGATGAAATATCGGCGAGAAGACGGCTCAGGACAACTCAACAAATATCAAGCAGTCACGGACTATCCCCCCGTTAATAGCTTTAACAACCGGGTAGATATTACGGCTTGGACTCCCGAGCTAGTGCCCATTGACGCGCCATCAGAGGCTGAAGCCGATCGCGTCCAAAACTTCCTAACCCCTCACTGGGGCAAGGTCATTCCCTTTGGCTTAAAAGATGGTGCCGATCATCGTCCCAATAACAGTCAGCCATTTTTTGCACCTGGCTTCGAGAAGAGTTCGCTGAATTTTGATGCCAAGACCATTACCCTGCCCGATGGTTCTACGGTAGCCGTGAGCTCAGATCTCGTGGGCCACGTCATTAATCCTGGTTTCATTGAGCAGGCTGAGGCGGTTGTTGCAGTCAGTGCATCGCTTACAGATGAGCAAAAACTGATTGCAGAATTTTGGGAAGACGGGGGAGGCACTTCATTTCCCCCAGGAACATGGATGAGCTTTGGCCAATTTGTCTCTGCTCGGGATGAGCATACCTTGGATGAAGATGCCGTACTGTTCTTCGCCCTGGGCAATGCTGTGTTTGATGCAGGCATTGCAACTTGGGAATCGAAGGTGGCCTACGACTATGTACGCCCTGTCCGAGCCATTCGTGACCTAGGCAACCTCGGTCTTATCGGTGAGACAGGCGTTGATGCGATCACGGGTGAAACTGGCTATGTGATTGAGGCCTGGGGTGGCCCCGGATTAGGCACCCAAACCATCTTGGCTGAAAATTTCTTGACCTATCAAACCCCAGGTAGCGATCCATCTCCTCCGTTTGCGGAATATACCTCCGGGCACAGCGCATTTAGTGCGGCAGGGGCCACAATTTTGGAGCTGTTCACGGGCAGCGAAGACTTCGGGGCAAGTCTCACCTTCGAAACAGGTACCTCTCGCTTTGAGCCTGCCGTCACCCCCACTGAAGATGTCACCTTAAGCTGGGACACGTTCGATGATGCCGCAGATGAGGGCGGTATTTCTCGCATTTATGGTGGCATCCACTTTGAAGAGGGTGACCTCAATGGCCGTCAGCTCGGGGAACAAGTTGGCCAGGCAGTTTGGAAACAAGTGCAGTATTTCTTGAACGGTGGAGAGGTCATCAGCCATGAGCCACTGCATCTCTATGGCACTGATGCGGATGAAATGCTGGAGGGCAAAGGAGGGAATGACTATATCTCTGGCAATGGCGGCCAAGACTTACTGGTAGGAGGTGATGGTGATGATCAGATATACGGCGGGAACCAAGCCGATCGTATTTTGGGAGGGGCAGGTGATGACCAAATCTATGCCAATGGTGGTGCCGATGTAATTGATAGTGGCACAGGCCAGGATGAGGTTTGGCTGGGAGGAAACGGTGCAGCCACCGTCGTTCTCAGTGAAGGCGAAGGCTATGACCTGATTGCCAACTTCCAACAGGGGATGACCAGCTTAAAGGGCTTTGCCATCGAGGACCTGAGTTTGGTCAACAGTGATAAAGGCGTACAAGTCTCTAAGGGAAATGACCTACTCGCCGTTGTCGCTTGGAAATCTGTGGAGGCATTGAGTGGTGCATTTGTTGCTTAAACATCTAGCGACGGATCACGAGTAATGCCACCTGAGTCGCCTGCAGGTCCCCCAAGATCTTTGCAGGTGACTCAACTCCACAGGTCGAGTGACATGGCTGCAAACATCCTAGGTCTATCCCATTCAGCCATAGCGCCTCCCACATCCCGTAGAAGGTCAACCCTGATCCTTTTCTTAAGCAGCAGCTCGCAACTCGCTCCCCAAATGTTCATGCAAATACTCGGTGGCGTGGAGATGGCTTAGAGGCCGAGAGAAAAAGTAGCCCTGGACCATCTCACAGGACAGCGATCGCAAATGCTCCACCTGCTCCTGGGTTTCTACACCTTCAGCAACCAAATCCATCTTCAACGTCCGAGCAAGGGAGGTAATGGTGCGAACAATTTCAAAGCTACTATGGCCCGGCTCCATCAAATTAATAAAAGAGCGATCGATCTTCAGCGTATTAATAGGAAAGCGGTGCAGATAGCTGAGCGATGAATATCCCGTCCCAAAGTCATCCAAACTCAGACGGAAGCCAAGGGACTGAAGTTGTTCAAACAACACAAGCGTCAGTTCTGTATTCTCCATCAACAAACTCTCAGTAATCTCTAGCTTGAGATGGTGGGGCTGGAGCTGCGCCCTTGTCACCGCTGCCATCAACCGTTCAATAAAGCCTTGGCTCTGGATTTGCCGTTCAGACAGATTGACGCTCACGCTCAGCTGCTCTAACTGTGGAAAACGCGTTATCCACAGACTCATTTGCCGGCAGGCCTCTTCGAGAATGAAATCTCCCAGGGGAATGATCAGCCCGGTCTCTTCCGCTAAGGGAATGAAATCACCCGGTGACACGAAGCCTCGCTCGGGATGTTGCCAACGTACCAAGGCTTCAAAACCAGCTAAGCGGCCTGACTGTAACTCCAAAATGGGTTGGTAGTACAGCAGAAATTCACGCCGCTCTATCGCATCCCGTAGCTGATTTTCCAGGGTGATCTTAGCGATCGCCTTATCATACATCTCTTCGCTAAAGAGCTGGTGACAAGCCTTGCCCAAGCTCTTGGCTTGGTACATGGCTAAGTCTGCATCTCGCAGAATTTGCTCGGCTGCATCGTATTTAGAATCGTCCTGGACAATGCCAATACTGGCGGTCACAAACACAGACTTCTCTGCCAAGGAAATGGGATGGGCTAGCTCTGCTTGGATGCGATCGCTAATGGCAATGATTTCCTCGATATCAAAAATATTGCGCAGGAGAATCGTAAATTCATCCCCTCCTAATCGCGCAATCAAATCCGTCGGGCGGACGGAGCGCTTAAGAATATTACTCACCTGAATCAGGAGCTGGTCCCCGCAGAGGTGGCCGAGGCTATCGTTAATGACCTTAAAGCGGTCCAGGTCAATAAACAGAATGGCAAACTGGTCCTGCTTACGCTTTCTTGGTTGCTGTAACAACTCATTCAGGCGTTCCATAAAGTAAGCCCGGTTTGCCAGGCGAGTTAGGCTGTCATGCTCCGCTGCATACTTCAGCTCATGCTC
>CALLPZ010000095.1 GCA_938015405.1 uncultured Pseudanabaenaceae cyanobacterium | reverse complement strand
ACCCAGCTCTGGACGAGGTAAAAGGTGGAGACGGGAGCCCCGGGCTCGCGATGTTCGAAGTAGTCCAGGTAGCGAGGAATGCCGGGGTGGTCGAGCTGGGAGAGGGCACGGGCTTCCCGTTCAAATCTTTCGAGGGGTTTCCAGGCTTGGAGTTGCTCGAAAGGCAGAGCTTTGAGCACGACTTGGCTGTTGCTGTGGTGGTCCCAGCCAAGAAAGGTGCGGATGGGATTCGCTGAAGTGGCTGGGTCGGGCTGGGCTGGGTTGGAGCCGTGACCCAGGGGGTCGATGATTTCGTAGCGATCGCCCACCCAGTGTCCGGGAGATACTGCACCTAGGGGCTGATTCGTTGGAGGCAAGGGCGTGGACTGTGGTGCCATGGCGGCGAAGGGGCGAGGCAGAGGCTTGATCTGGTTATAGCGGCTGGTCCAGAGAGGGCGATCGCTTGTGGTCAAAGCGTAATGGTTCGCAAGTTCTAGTAATCAAAGTCTGCTCTCCAGCCTGCATTAGTCGTAACCCCATGCTTGGCAGGCTGAGAGGCCTGTCACTAGGCGCTTGGTGAAACAGCGCGAGGCTTTGGACTGGCCGCAACTTCGCCAATGAACCCAATGAACCCAATTAATGTGGTTTATCGCTTGGGCATAGGCCGATGCGATCTTGGACAAAATTACCTACAGAGTCGGCGGTTTGGCGCAGGGATTCGCGGCCTAACCCGTGTTTCCCATCACGGCTGAGGCACCCTTGCTAAAACTTTGTGTTAGGGGGTCAGCGTATATTCGGTTTTCTATCCCTAAAAAACTTTCAGAATGGTACACAAGCCAAAGCAACGTCCCTAGATGACAAATACTGTCGCGGGAGTTGAAGCATTGGTCTATGCCACCACTGGTCCTAGTCAGGTGCAGTCGAAACCAAGGTCGGTTCCCCAGACCAGAGGTTTAAGCAGCTTTGGTACTCGATTAATCACTGCTTCCCATCTTTCACATGTGGCGGGCTCATTCCAGATAAGGCAACTTCACCATGGTAATCCGACAACTATTTCCATTTCCTAAGGCTCACGTTTGGGCGCTCTCTTTGGCTGCAACCTTGCCTCTTGTTATGGGCTCTACAGCTGCGGTCGCTCAGACCCAGACTGCTAAGAATTCAAAACCGCTATCCAATAGCGAGTCTCTCTTACGAGGAAGCTCTTCTTCCGCTAATCGCGGTGCGCCGAGGCGTCGTTTGGGTGGGGGGAGTCGGATTCCTCAGAGCTGTGCTGAGGGTCCCCAGTCTATGGCGATGATTGCCCCTGCCGATAATGTGACGGTGACAACGTCGATTCAACCTAGTTTGATGCTATGGGTTAATCAATCTAGCGATGCCCGAGACCTCGAGTTTGTGGTTCGTGACGCAGCAGATGAGCCGGTTTACCACAAGGTTGTAACCCTGTCCGATGAGGCTGGCTTAGTTACGCTAGATATGTCCGAGTGGAATGATGCACCTCGTTTAACCCAGGGTGAAGACTACTACGTCTACATGTCGTTGGTTTGCGATGCGAGCGATCGCTCTAAGGACATCGTGGTGGAAGGGGCTTTGAGCCCTGTCGATTACGATAGCTGGCTGGCACTGGAGCCAATGGATCCTGAGCCCGCTGTGAGCCTGGGCGACTTGGCTCCGATTGCCCAAGCAGAACGTTATGCCGAGGTTGGTCTGTGGCATGATGCCATGGCCCAGCTAAATCAGCTGCGTCAAGAAGGCGAGACTGTGGCTATTCGTCAGGAAGCCCAGCGTCAGTGGCAGGCGTTGTTAGAAGCTGATGATGAGCTCGCTGTGATTGCTGAGGCGACAAAGCAGGTGATGAGCCCAGTGGCGATCGCAGAGGCTGGTGAGGCTTATAGCTTTGAGTAACGCTCACGCTTTAGAAGCGCTGAATTGAGCCCTTCTTCAGTGGATGAGGCCAGTGGTTGATTCAACCACTGGCCTCATTTTGTTTTGTCCGGGCTATGAATAGGCGTCTAGACGAGATTTGTCTGTCAACAGCGTTGTTGTGGGAGCTGGCTGGCTGTTACGAAGATGCGAGGTACTGACTTGGCGCTGCTGGCAGACTTACGTCTCATGCTTGCGTCCTGCAATGCTTGGGGCACTAGGGTTGATGAGACGTGGGAGTCACGACATCTGAATAGGTATTAATAGTCCCACTGGGGAGTTTGGGTTAATAATTGCTCTGCCTCTTCTTTCTTGAGTGGCTTGCCAAAGAAATAGCCTTGGCCAATTTCGCAGCTTAGGGCCTGCAATGCAGCGGCTTGCTCTGGCTTTTCGACGCCCTCAGCAATGACATCCATCGATAGATTGTGGCCCAGTTCGACAATGGTCTTGACGATCGCCGCATTTTCGCTCGCCTCGGTCATATTTCTGACAAAAGAGAGATCGATTTTGAGGGTGTCGATGGGAAAGCGGTGCAGGTAGCTCAAGGAAGAATAGCCTGTACCAAAATCATCTAAACCTAGTTTTATATTCAACTGCTTGAGGTTGAGCAGCATCTGAATGGCAACGTCCACATCCCCCATCATCATGCTTTCTGTGAGTTCCAGCTTGAGGGTCGTGGGATCAATCTCGGTCTCTTTGATAATTTGCCCAATTTGATCTGCAAGGTTTGGCTCAGTGAATTGCTCACTGGAGAGGTTGACGCTGATGAGGAGATCTGGGGTTGAAAACTGTGCTTGCCAAGCCTTCATTTGCTCGCAGGCTTCTCGCAAAATCCATCGTCCCATGGGAATGATCAGCCCAGTGCTTTCGGCTAGGGGGATAAACTCACCGGGAGAGACGAGTCCCCGCTCGGGGTGTTGCCATCGCACTAATGCTTCAAAACCGATGACCTGACGACTGTGGAGTTCGACGAAGGGCTGATATACCAAGAACAGCTCCTGACGTTCTAAGGCCTGGTGCAGATCACTCTCCAACTGCACACGTTCGACAACTTGGGTGCGCATACCGGAGGAAAAGACTTCGTGGCGCGCCTTGCCTCGACTTTTGGCATGGTAGGTTGCGGTATGGGCATCGCGCAGTAATGTCTCGGCTTTGTGCTGCTTTTCGGCGGAGGCGAGGGCGATGCCGACACTGGCGCTGGTAAAGATCTCTTGACCCTGAATGCGAATGGGCTTGGCGAGGGAGCGCTGGAGATTGTCGACAATGGTGCGGGTATGCTCAATGTCCCCCACAGTGCCTAGGACAATGCCAAATTCATCACCACCGAGGCGGGCGAGGTGACTGCGTTTGGGCAGGCTCTTTTTCAGTCGTCGTGTGACGTTAAGCAGCAGTTGATCGCCATTTTTATGACCGATACTTTCGTTGACATCCTTGAACTTGTCGAGATCTAAAAACATGACTGCTGTGGAGCTATTGGCTCCGATCGCAGGCTTGGAACGTTGCTGCTTGGTTATATGTTGCTCTAGCAACTTTATGAATTGCTCTCGATTGGGTAAGCCCGTCAATGGATCGTAGAAGGAGTGGAAGAATTCTTTGTAGGCTAGGAGGCTACTGCTGGTCAAAACAAAGGCGGTGATGGGAAATACTAAGGGCACCCAAATGCTTTGGGTAAATAAAATCCAGGTGATTCCTGAAAGTCCCGTAATGCTCAAGACACCGGCTATGCCATGGGATAGGGGATGTTTGAGAACCCAGGCCGTGCTGCCTCCCGCTAAGGCCCAGATGAAAGCCCAGAGCCATTCGCTGGGCTCATTCCAAAAGCTGAAAATTGCCTCGCCATCCAGGATGTGGCGCAAGAGTTGACTCACCATCTGAGCGTGAATCATCACCCCAGGCATCACATACTGCTTGCCGTATTGTTGGGTCTGAGTGCCTGAACTGTAGGGGGTTTCTAGCAGGTCTTTGCTGCTGGGGGCAACATTGCCGATGAGAACAATTCTGTCTT
>CALLPZ010000094.1 GCA_938015405.1 uncultured Pseudanabaenaceae cyanobacterium | reverse complement strand
ACAAAGTATTTCGCTGTGGTGATCACCGCGAGGCGCAGAGAGCCTTGCTTCATGCCTTGCAAATCGGCAACGGTCATCTCCAATTGAGAGAGACGTTCAAAAACATCTTTGCTGGCAGCATAGAGCTCTTGGCCAGCATCGGTGAGAAACAGTTTTTTGCCTACTTGCTCAAAGAGGGGCATGCCCACTGCTTTAGTCAGCTGCTTGACCTGA
Organism: uncultured Pseudanabaenaceae cyanobacterium; assembly: GCA_938015405.1. Lineage (GTDB taxonomy): Bacteria > Cyanobacteriota > Cyanobacteriia > PCC-9006 > JAAUQQ01 > JAAUQQ01. The sequence continues at coordinate 11,871 of CALLPZ010000094.1, read as the reverse complement.
ATAGAAACCGTTGGCTGGGTCAGATACAGCTCTTCGGCGGCTCGGGTAAAGCTGTTGTGCCGAGCGGCGGCTTCAAAGACCCTTAGCTGATGAAGTGTTACCGGTTTCACAAAAACTTGCTCCTGAGGCGATCGCGACTAGCCCAGGGGATTGGAGTTAAACGGGCTGTAAAAACCTTACCTGCAAACATAGACTTATGTCTATGTCTACAGCCATAAGCATGGGGAACTCGAGTGAGTCTAAGTACTTAGCGTGAGGTAAGGCTTCGGCTAGATCGCCCTGATTGCTACAGGGAATTGCTGTCATTAGATGGGGCCGCAGGGTCTGGCTGGAGCTGCTCTACAAAGAATGCTTCCAGCGTCGGGCGAGCCCGACTGAGGCTAATGAGTTCTCCTCCCATGAGCTCCAAACTGGAGAGAAAATCTTTGGGGTCTTTCTCGAGACTGCCGGACCATTGATTGCCTTGAGCCTCAAAGGGAGTGAGCCAGTGATTGAGGAGGGCTAGATCGCCTCCCCTGCCTTGAACTTGGTAATGGTCTGCATCACCTAATAGCTCATCTAGGGAGCCGATGCAGCGGATTTTGCCATTGGCCAAGATCGCCACGACTGCTACAGGGAATTGCTGTCATTAGATGGGGCCGCATTGCCTGGCTGGAGCTGCTCTACAAAAAATGCTTCCAGCGTTGGGCGAGCCCGACTTAGGCTAATGAGTTCTCCTCCCATGAGTTCCAAACTGGATAGAAAATCTTTGGGGTCTTTCTCGAGACTGCCGGACCATTGATTGCCTTGGGCCTCAAAGGGAGTGAGCCAGTGATTGAGGAGGGCTAGATCGCCCCCTCGGCCTTGAACTTGGTAATGGTCGGCATCACCTAATAGTTCGTCCAGGGATCCGATGCAGCGGATTTGGCCATTGGCCAAGATCGCCACGCGATCGCAAATTTGCTCCACATCTCCCAGCACATGGCTATTGAAAAAGATGGTCTTACCCTGGGCCTTCAGCCGCTCAATAATTTGACGGATTTGGACTCGTCCCAGAGGGTCCAGGCCAGACATCGGTTCATCTAGAAAGACCAAGTCTGGATCATTGATCAGTGCCTGGGCCATGCCAACGCGCTGGAGCATGCCCTTAGAATATTGCTTCATCTGCTTCTTGCGAGCAGCAGACTGGTCCAAGCCCACAAGGTCCAACAACTCTGGGATGCGCTGGCGCTGGACCCGGGCTGGAATTTGGAATAGCCCCGCTGTGAACTTCAAAAACTCCCAGCCAGTGAGGGAGTCATGGAGGTAGGCATTCTCTGGTAGGTAGCCAATGCGCTGGCGGCTGGGCTGGTGTCCCAGGGCTTCTCCTAGAAGGCGACCGCTGCCACTGCTGGGTCGTAAAATTCCGAGCAGGAGCTTCAGTAGCGTGGTCTTGCCTGCGCCATTAGGCCCGAGTAGCCCAAAGGTTTCACCCTGATTCACCGTCAGAGAGACCCCTTTGAGAGACTCAATGCGGCGGTTCATCCAGAAGCCGGTGCGATAGACCTTGCGCAGGCCCTCGATTTGCACGACAGGAACGCTGCTGGGGTCTGCGGGGCTAGATAGATTTGGAGCTGCGGCGTCCATGGCGAGGAAGTTCGGAAGTGCAGGAATTCTTACCAAAGAATAAAGTACTGCAATCTGTCGGTTTTGCCCTGGTTCTGGGGGATTTGGAATACATTGCGGCAACCTTGAAATACTGAATAGTCCCCGATCAACATGACGTTGTTGACCGGGGACTATTCAGATAAAGCATGGGGACGCGAGTCTAGGCTTCTCTATGGATGGGCCGTGTAAACTGCATCGCCCCATGGATGAATTGCCTAAACAACTAGCTGCCAGCTACTGTCCACAGAAGCAAGCGCCACCTCACGAACAAACTGAGTCCCGTTGAGTTCCCAGAAGGAGTTTGCACCGGTGGAACGGTTCCGCCAAACAATATCGGCATTGCCATCGCCATTAAAGTCGCGTGCACCTTCAATGTGCAAGTTGCTATCAACCACATCGGGGAGTTGGACATCACCCAAGATTTCGAAGCCATCGAGCTGGCGAATGAGGTTGATGCCAGTCGCCTGATTGCGCAGTAGGAGATCGGTATTGCCATCGCCATTGAAGTCAACGGAGGCCGCAATGGTCCAGTTGGGATCTTCAATAGGAGCCAGGGCCGTTGCACTGTCCAAAGCTCCAGCGCCGTCGAGGTTCCAGACGAGGTTCACCCCTGCCGCTCGGTGGCGCAGCAGGATATCAACGTTGCCATCTTGGTTGAAATCAGCGGTATCGATGAATTCCCAATTGAGGTCGGGAATGTCAGGGAGCTGGGTGTCACCCAGGATTGTGACACCATCTGCATCTAGCCGACGAATCAAGTTGATGCCAACGGCTTGGTTGCGGAGCAGCAGATCAGCATTGCCATCGCCATCGAAGTCGTCATAGGTGGCGATAACCCAATTGGTATCTTCAATCGTGCTGTGGAAGGCGCTGTTGGTCAGCTCAAAATCATTGATGGTCCACAGCGCATTCACGCCGTTGTTGCTGTTGCGCCAAAGGATGTCGGGATTTCCATCACCACTCAGGTCAGGACGGACGGGGGCAGTGGATGCCACCGTATAGGTCAGGTCATCCAACGCTGCTGCGGAGACAGCTGCAGCTGCCCCGGTTTGCGTGGAGGTATTACGCAATTCAATCGCGGTAATGTTACCGGTGAATTCGACGCGGTTCTCTCGAATGGTGCCCGAGCCCACATCCACCGTTGAAGCTTGATCGACTTCGCCAAATGCTTCTACCGTCGCGCCATCTAGACCGATGGCATTGAACGCAGCAGAGGAAACGGGAGCATCAAAATCAATGCGCAGGGTATTGCCTGCATCGGCCACCCAAGCTCTACCGCCACTGGAATAAAGCGCACCTACCCCTTCAAAGAAGCTATCGCCGCCGGTAAATCTAGCCCGACCAAATTGGAAATCGCCAGCGGTAAAGTTGCTGGAGCTGGCAGCATTGGCTAGGTCGGTAAAATCTGTGGCGAACGTGGATTGTGCCTGGTCAGAAGAGACTCGGACCCGAGCAACTTGAAAGCCATCGGCGGTGAAGTCTGCATCGGCAAACTGCTCTGCAGAGAGGATGCGACCATTGGGGATAAAGCCTGTGGCGCTGTTGACGACCCCTTCGGTGACACCAGTGTTTGGGGCTGCCTGACCAAAGAAAGCTGTATTGGCAGGGATTTCGTCGCTGACTTCAGTTCCCGCATCTAGTACTTCGGAGCCCGCAATAGTGAAGTTTGCCCCAATGAAGTTGCCTGATTCATCAATGATGCGATGGGCCAGGGGATTGCCATTGGCAACGAAGAAATCGTTGCTCGGCAGAATCATGCTGGCATAGCTAAAGTAGGCCGATTCAGGGTCCGAAAAATCAATATTGGTAAAGGTGCGTGTGACGCTTTCACCCGGGGCGATGGGAGCTGTGCCTACGGGCCCTTCGTCGATGCCATTTCCATCGTTAACGAATTCGACGCCCAGAAGTACAGCATCGCCATCTTCTGCCAGATCCTCTAGGCCAGGCGTGACGGCTTCTCCCCGGTTGTAGGTATCGAATAGACCGTTATGGAAGCCAACCCAGAGTGGTGTCAGTGTTGTGCCATTGGTGGGTGCCAGGTTGGTGAAGGTCACCGTGACTTCGTTGGCTGCGTTAGAGGTGACCTCTACCTGGCCCACGTTGTAATTGTCCGCGGTGAAGTCCGCATTGGCGAAATTGGGGTCGGCCAGAATCTGCCCGCCTTGGGCCACGGGAATGAAGCCTGTGGCGCTACGAACAACGCCTTCAGTCTCGCCAGTATTGGGAGCAGATTGGCCAAAGAATGCGGTGCTGGTCTCTAGCTCATCGTTGACTTCAGTCCCGGCATCCAGGACTTCGGAACCCAGAATGAAGAAGTCGGAGCCAATGAAATTGCCCAAGTCATCAAAGATGCGGTGGGCCGTGGGGTTGCCGTTGGAAACGAAAAAGTCGTTGCTCGGCAGGATCATGCTGGCGTAGCTGAAATAATCAGCATTGTTGGCCAAGGGATCAACGGTGAAAGTGTTGGTAACCGTTGCTCCTGGGGCAATGGGAGTTCCCCCAACGAGGCCTTCTGCCTGACCATTACCGTTGCTGGTAAACTCCTGCCCTAGAACCGCTGCATCACCATCCTCTGCCAGGCGTTCCAAGCCTGGGGTGACGGCTTCTCCTCGGTTGTAGATGTCAAACTGACCATTATGAAAACCCACCCAGAGGGGCGTGAGACGAGTACCGTTCGTCGTGGCTAGATTTTCGATCGAGACTGTAACTTGAGTGTCAGCCATAGTGAAGTTCTAATATTTTTGGTAATACAGGTTGTGTTTTGGCTTTAGGCAGGAGCCTGGAGAATGCAGCCTTCCCCGTTCGTTCCTTCAGTACGAAGTGAATTTATACGTATAAAAAATCACTTCACCCTAAGCGCTGAATGAAGGTTGTCTGAGCGTAGGCTGAGAAATTGAGTCGTAGGCCCTGAGAAGTTTGGGGGCAAGACCTTTGGACATCTTGAGCATCGGCCAAGGCCAAGGCATCGCTGATGCTTGCCAATCCGATTCTCAGCAGGAATGATGCACCATTTAGCAGCTAGACTGTTGCAGGTTCAACAAGAGCAAAGCTTTCTGATGGTTCACACTATAAAAACCATGAGTTGCGATCGCATGAGGCTGTGGACCCGAATGGGAGCTAGGACTTTGTGCCTGGTGTGAAGCGGTTTCCCGTGGGCTCAGTCCGTGCAATTCTGGATACTTCGCTGCCTTTTGAAGCATCGAGGACCAACTTCAGCTCCAAACAGGTTTTGCCTACACTTTGCGTTTGAGGATTTGAGCTTGGGGTCCGTATGGAATCTACGGGACGGAATCTAGTTGTAAGCGATCCCTAGCCTATGTCACAGTTGAAGAGTGCTGTGTTGGAGCTGGGGAACTGAATGGATCGTTCAAAGATTGTTGCTGTGATTACGGGCGCGATTTCGCTGGGACTGGCGATCGCCTACTTACTGCTCGTGCAGTTTCTTGACTCCCGTGGACCGATGGTGCCTGCCCCTGTGGATTTGGGGCTACTGTTCTGGAGCTAAAAGCTTCCACCCTCATTTGATCTCACTTAAAGCGTGAGTTGGGTCTGGGCTGCGTGAGGGGCAATGACTAAACCCTGGGTCTACTGGGTCTTCGCGCAAATGCTAGAGCGCATGCCTGATAACAACCAGACGTGGCATTTTGCCGATGAGGCCTCCTAACAGTCGTGCCATTTCTCGACTGCGAGGGGGCCAATTTTTTCGAGTCGTCTTGCAAACAGTCGTAAGGTTGCAAGCATGAGGCGATGTTCGAGCCGAGCAAGTTGTTTGAGCATCGTTTTTGGCTGCAGAGCCGTATCTATACGACCTATGATTGCCTCCGCGATGCGTTTGCAATGTACGATTTGTGACGGGACGTCAAACTGGACCTCGGATACCGAGATGAGTGATACAGGACGTTCCTCTGTCTGCTTGATGGTTCGCTTTGCGTAAACCCCTGCTAAATCTACGTTTGGGGTAAAGCTAGTCTTGAAAAGGGGAGCGCTCAACCTCGGCTCGCTCTGGCTCATGCCCTTCGTCTTTGAGGGTCTCTTTCAAGGGTGTCACAACCTTGGCGATCGCCTGTTGCACAAACCCCTTCACAAATTCATCCTTGCGGGTGAGCTGAAACTGCCGCTGCACCACTTCGGTCATGCCACCATCGCCCCAGTCTTGATCTTGGCGGAAATACTCCACAAAGCTGCGTCCGGCAATGCGGGTCAAGTAGGCTGCACTGACGCCCTGGATAATCCGACTGACAGCGATGGTGGCGACATTGAATTCCAGGGCCGTGGTCAAAATTTGTACGGCCCCCTTAATAATGCCGAGGCTGGTGAGGGTCTTCGCGAGGGAGAGGGCTAGCTCTCTCCCTCGATCCATATTGAGCTCACAGCCATAAACTCGACCAATTTCTACCACCATCTGGGCATTGACGGCAGCGGCACCCAGCATGTCCACCATGGGGAGTGGCGTCATGGTTACAACCCCGGCACTGACCCACTGAAAGCGGTCCACCACGGCATCTGCATCCCGGCGGCGTTGGGCATCGAGTAGGCCTCGGGCTTCTTCACCCAGGCGTTGGGATTGCAGCAGGATATTGTCGGCAACCAGGTCTTCGCCTTCCTGTCGCAGTACCCCAGCCATGCGTTTGAGCAGGGTGACGACTTCGGGGTCTGGTTCTACGACGGTGCCATTGGGTAGGGCCACAGCTTGGGGGTTGGCGCTGGCAGCGACTACATCTTCTGGGTTGACTAAGCCTCTCAGGCGTTCTCTCAATTGGGCCAGGATCAGTTCCCGGTCAGCATCGGTGAGCAGGTCCGTTTTGTTGAGGACTAGGAGCGATCGCTTACCAATGCGAGCGAGGGCTTCCAAGGCCTCAAATTCTGAGCGGCGTAGATCATTGTCGGCAACAAAGAGCAGTAGGTCGGCTTCCACTGCTAACTGTCGCGCGAGGGTATCGCGATCGCTGCCAGGCCCCCCGGCTTCCAGAATCCCTGGAGTATCCGTAATCAAAATGTCTCGCTCCAAGCCCCTGAGCTGGAGACGATGGGTGGCCCCTTGATCGGTGGTGCCCATGGGAGCACCCACACGGCCCACAATGCGACCAATTAATGCATTCACCAGGGAGGTTTTGCCCGCTGAGCCGGTGCCAAAAACAACCACACGCAGGTCACCTCGACTGAGGCTGGCTTCGATTTCTCGTGATCTAGCCAGCAGTGCTTGCTTGGCTACTTCATCCTGGATTTGTGAGACTTGCTGCTGGAGCGCCTTGAGATTCTTCTCTGCTGCCTCGGCCTTGATTTGGGGGACTTCCGGAGGCACACGCTGCAGGCGCTTAGGCATGCGAACGAGATTGGCGTAATAGAGTAAAGCAAAAATGAGCAAACCAAACAGCACAATCAGCAGCAATAGCAGCAATCCTGCAAGGAAAGGATTGATGTAGGAAATTTGCCAATAAAGACGCATGAGCGAATCTACGAGCCACAACGCCATCCCCAGGATGAGGACGACGCCCAAAATAATGACAAGGAGCCGCGATAGGCGCATGGTCTATTTCTGAAGAGTCTCTATATTATGTTGCTCCCATCGCCGCATGTACGGATGCGTTTGGAAGGTCCTGGATGTGGATAGGCAAGATATTGCTGCTGCGACCCGACTAGAGCCTTAACGATTCTATAGTGACTGTCCGAATGCTACATCCTCAGTTCGGCCCAACTCCCCTGGTCTGTCAATGCTTGTTCAGAGCTTCCATAGACTTAGAGGCTGTTTAAGTGGGTGGTTTGAAATAAATGTAGCTTTTGTCTCAGGGGTTGCGGTTCCGCTCAATCAGCAAGGCCTGCACCTAGAACAGAAGCGAGGGCTGAACGAAGCCGCAGCCCGGTGCTTGGGCTCTTAATGACCATCAACTTCGTTATCTTCATTTCCATCAATCAAGAGACTTAAACATAAGAATTGAAGTCAGTTCTACAAGCAATTTAAAAGACAAATAATACTGCTTCATATGAGATGTATTTGCCTAAATGATGTCTCTGAATATTATTACTATTTGGCTGATTTAGTAGGCTACTGCTGGACTTAAATCTGTTTAATCCAGTTACTTGTAATTCTGTACACCTAATAACAGTATCGCTTTCGCCATTTTGCTGCTTTCGAGCAGTGAGTGATGCTGCCCATCGTGTATACAGTTTTGCTCCTTAATCCTGAGCTTTCCACCATCACCGAATAACTCAAAACAAAACGGGACATTCTAAGAAGAATGTCCCGTTTCATGAATCACGAAATCAAACAGAGCTTGTGAATCGTAGATCTTGCTACGAAGGGCTCCACCTAAACCTGTTTCTCAATGAAATTTCGCCTAGCTAAAAAGTGCTAGAGCTTAGAATCCTGCACGAGAGAAGCTATCACCCGTTGCAAAGGAGCGGCCTGCACTAGCGGTGCTGCGGTTTGCCTCACGGGGGCGAGCCTTGCTCACGCGGAGCTGACGACCAAGCCACTCTGCACCATCCAATTCGCTGATCGCTTTGTCTTCGCTAGCTTCATCAGCTAGTTCAACAAATGCAAACCCGCGCATGCGACCTGTCTCACGGTCTACGGGCAGGCTGACGCGTTGAATATCGCCATACTCGCCGAAGACTTCACGAACGTCTTCATCAGATGCCTGAAAAGACAGATTTCCTACGTAAATTGTCACGTTTCTCACCAAACCGAACTACTAATTCTAAATACGAAAAAAATCTAAAGTTATTGCTTGAAAAACAATAAATACTTCGTCTTTTTTTATCGATTCTTTAGAACGTTGTCATCATAACGGAAATCTATAGACCGAATGGTAAGCTCCGCTGCAATCTTTGCCAGATTTAATTTTTTCTTAAGAAAGTGCCTGTCTTCGTCTCTTTTTGTGTTTTTGCTGCGATCCTTGCTAGCTCTAGGCTCACGCTTCCAGATCGTTGGCCCTTGAAACAGAGGCTTTGTTGCTCATTGAGCTGAAGTTTTGTTGATTACACGAAATAAAACTTCAAGAAGACTTCGTTCAGCATTCGTTTCGCTTTAGTGAAGGGGCAAATGGGCTGCGAATTTTAGCTGGAAATGCGGCGAACTGAGCTTCGTCTCCGGTAAGCGCGGTTTATTTCTGGGGCGATCGCTGCGCTGTTGCTGTCTTGGGTCTTGTCAAAGCAGCACAGATAGAGCCCTCAGTTTTCAATACTCACAGCACTTGCTTCGACAGGGGCCTGTTCTCTTCAGGGGTCTATGCTCTCAGGTGCTCTCGTCTGCCCCAACCCTCGTGCTGAGGTTGAATGGCCTGAGTTGTGGGGGGGGAGAAATTTTCGGCTTAGCCTTGGGTTCCTAAGGCTTCAGCCATGTACTGACCCCAGAGGTAGGCTGCATTGCCACTACTGCCTCGGGTGGGACTGTTGTCATCGTTACCCAGCCAAACGCCAGTGACGAGTTTTTGATTGGGTAGGTAACCCACAAACCATAGGTCGACTCCGTTATTGGTCGTGCCTGTTTTTCCCGCTACGCCTTGTCCCGGAAGGGATGCGCCTCGGCCAGTTCCACTGGCAACGCCCTGTTGCAGCATTTGGGTCATGGTATTGGCGACGTCGGGGCGGATGACTTGGCGCCGCTGGCCTGGTACCTGGCTAAAGTCGTAGACCAGGCGGCAAGTTTTGTAATCTTCAGGGTCGTTGCATTGATTGCTGTCGAAAATTCGGGTGATGGCGTGGGGGCGACTGTGATTGCCACCATTGGCCAAGACTGCATAAGCTCCCACCATTTCTAGGGGGCGCACTTCACTTTGACCCAGAACTAGGCCGGGGACTTCTTCCAAATTGGCCGTAATGCCCATCTTTTTGGCGATGAGCGCGACAGATTCTAGCCCAGCTTCCCTGGCGATTCGAAGGGATACAGCATTTTCTGATTGAGCTAAGGCTTGAAACATATCGATGTTGCCGCCACTGCGTTCGCAACCGCTATAGCCCTGGCCCCCCCAATTAAGCGGGGCACAGGAAAAAGTTCGTCGGGCTGAAATCCCTTTTTCTAAGGCCGCAGCGTAGGCAAAGGCTTTGAACGTGGATCCGGGCTGTCGTAGGGCTTGGATGGCACGGTTGAACTGGCTTTCAGCATAATCGACGCCACCGACCAGGGCCACAATAGCGCCACTGTCGGCATCCATGGTGACGATCGCACCTTGGGTGAAACCATAGCGAGGTCCTTCTGTTTGTACGGCTTGGCGTAGATTAGCCTCTGCCAAATTTTGAAGGTTGAGGTTCAGTTCAGTTTCAATTGTGAAATTACCTTCCTGCGCTGTTTCCCGACCGAGCAAACTGTCGAGCTCGTCGAGAATTTGCCCATAAAAATAGGGGGACAGCGTATTGTTGGCGGTCTGACAGACCTGGGTATCGATCACGATGGGCGATCGCCGCCCTGCACTGGCTTCTTCTGGACTAATCATGTCCAGTTCCACCATGCGATTAATCACGCGATTGCGTAACTTCCTGGCGGTTTCGATATCACTGCAAGGGCTGAAGCCATTGGGGGAGGGGAGTATGCCGACCAATGTGGCTGATTCTGACAGGGTGAGGTCTGAGGCGGATTTATTGAAATACTTTTGGGCGGCGTCTTCAAAGCCATAGCCGACGCCCAGGTACACCCGGTTCATATAGGTCTTGAGTAGGAAATCCTTGCTATAGAAGGTTTCCAGCTTCATGGCGACGAGAATTTCTTTGATCTTCCGCGAAGCGGAATCATCGCGCCCCACATAGTCGGGGTAAAGGCTGCGGGCAATTTGCTGGGTGACGGTACTGGCCCCTTCGCGGATGCTGCCACTTCTCAGGTTGATGAGCATGGCAGAAGCGACCCGTACCGGATCGAAGCCCACATGCCAGTAGTAGCGAGAATCCTCCGAAGCGACGATCGCCTTCGGCAGGTAGGGCGAAAACTCTGAAATTTTTTCGAGCTCCCGGTGGGAGTCGCTGCGCAAGGTTTGCAGGGGGGTGCCATCTCCGGCATAGGCTGCAATGGGACCGCTGACGGTGCCCAGTTGTTTGACCGAGAAATTGCGCCATTCCAGCGCGATCGCCCCGGCTCCCAATAGCGCTAGGCCAAAGGTTCCGTAAATACAGCCTTTGAATAGTCGCTGGTACCAGGCGGGGGGATTGATGTAGCGGAGCTGCACCCCGTTGGCCAGTTCCGGTGGGCCTAGGCTAATGACATCTTTATGTCTTAATTCCAAGCGCTCATAGCGCTTCTTTCCCCAATAAAAGCCATTGGTCGAGCCCTCATCCTTAATCATGAAGCCGGTACCCTTACGGCGACTGCGATTGAGGGAGACGTGGACCTGACTGACGATGGGATTACTGACTGTTATGTCGCAAACGCTGGAGCTACGACCGAGGAGATAGCGATCGCCCACCAATGGAAAGCTCCGTGGTGCCTCCTGCTCTGCATCCTCAATCTGCACCTCTGGGACCCTTGCATTACGCCGCAGCTCAACCTTGGAGAAGGCCATTTGGGTACGAGCCTGCTGCACCAGTTGGGTAATGGAGCCCAGTAATGTTTTCGGTTTTTGAGGGGGAGGCGTTGGGCTCATCAGTGAGGGCAAGGGTTAGAGGCAGCAGACTCGGGCCGATTTATTTTAGTCCCTAGCGCCAGGAATCGTGGGAAGCTCCGGCCAGTCTCTAGGTGGATTCACGAGCAAAGGCTTGGATTTCGCAAGCAAAGCTAGCCTAACCAACCGGTTTTAAATCTCTGCGTGAGTCAACCCTGACCCAGGCGGATGCGCCAAACATGGTGCATCCCAGGAATGCAGTGGCACTAGCGGATTTGGGCTAGACCTTTGTCATCGCCTTTCTTCTCTCCTGCCAAGAGAATCTCCCGAACAAAGCGAGCTGCTGCCTTTTGAGCCAAATTCCCTGCTACCTTCTGCCCCATAGTCTGTAACTCAGGCTTGACCAGTAAGCGAGGCACCAGCGGCAAGACTTTCATGGGGTCGAACCCTTGGCTATCTCGCAGAATTGTCAAAATCCGTTGAATTCGCTCTAGGCTTTCTGCCTCTTGGGTTTGAGCGGTCGCAGAGCCTGGTATTCCCATGGGGGAGGATGGTTTGGTGATTGCACTACTTTCGCCGCTTGCCTTGGGCTGCCCAAAGCCAAACTGCCCCAGGCGATCGCGCCAGCCCTGGGTGAACTGATGCATAGTGTTGCGACCCACGGCATCAATACTATTGACCAACTCATCTACGAGGCGATCGCGGATAAAGGCGCCCC
>CALLPZ010000093.1 GCA_938015405.1 uncultured Pseudanabaenaceae cyanobacterium | reverse complement strand
GCTTCAGCCTTGGCCGCTCTCTCGCCTGAGCTACGTCAGGGGCTAGCAGATGCCACCCAGCGGATTGATTGGGAGCAACTGTTTGGACTCATCGCTGAAGTGCGGATGCAAGATACAGCTTTGGCCGCCACGCTGACTCAGGTTGTGCAAAATTTTGACTATGGTCAGTTGCTACAGAGCTTAAACGTTGGGGAGCATCGGCCATGAGCCAGAACTTTCCGATTCAAGATTCTGCTGATAAAGGTCAGCGGCAAAGAGATGCTTTAGCAACTGCTGGTAATGACGGGGAGAATTCCGTTCCCTTAGCGCCAGCAACTTTGTCTCAACTCCAGACTGAGATACACCAAGATGAGCCGCAATCTCAGGCTGCCGCTGCAAATATTTTGGTGGTTGACGATACGCCAGAGAATCTACGGCTCTTGATGGAGATCTTGCTGAAGCAAGGCTATAAGGTTCGCCCCGTGATGGATGGACGTCAAGCCATTACCGCTGCTCAGCTCCAACCGCCTGACCTGATTCTGTTGGATATTAAAATGCCCTCCCCCGATGGGTATGAGGTTTGCCAAGCACTCAAGGCAGATCTGCGTACTGCTGATATTCCAGTGATCTCCCTTACGGTGTTGGATGATCCGGTCGATAAAGCCCAGGGATTTGCTGTGGGCGGTGTGGACTACCTCACGAAGCCCTTTGATGCCCTGGAACTAATGGCTAGGGTTCGAAATCAGCTACGCCTGCGTGCCCTGCAAAGTCAGCTGATGATGCGCAATGAGCAGCTGCAGAAATTACTAGGTCAATACCAAATGACTGCAGAGGCCCTGCGCAACTCGGAAGCGAAGTTTGCCAAGGCGTTTGACAATAGCCCCATGCCCCTAAGCTTGCTCTCCTTGCCAGAGCGTTGTTATGTCGATGCAAACCGTGCCTTCCTGATGCAGTCGGGATATAGGCTCGAGGAAATACAAGGCAAAACATCGCTAGAGATCAACTTGTGGGTCAATCCTGAAGTTCGGGAGCAAATCTTCCAACAGTTTCAAAATTATGGCTCGGTGACTGGGGTTGAAACCTCTCTTAGATCTAAGGAAGGGGAGGTTCGCATTGTTCTTCTATATGTTGAAATTATCCAGCTCGATAATCGTCAGTATTTGCTTTACATGGGCGAGGACATTACCCAGCGCAAGGCTGCGGAACAGAAGCTGATGTCCCAAGCCCAAGAGCTATCGGAGACGCTCGCGGACCTACGGGAAACCCAGAGTAAGCTGGTGGAATCAGCCAAGATGGCTGCGTTGGGCAACCTTGTTGCCGGTATTGCCCATGAAATTAATACGCCTTTGGGCGTGGCGATCACGGCGGCTTCAACCCTCGAAAGCGAGTTGCAGGAGCTGAATCATTTTCGAGAGCAATGGGAGGAACGGCAGCTCCCGGAGTTGCTGCAATTCCAGGAGTACGTGGAACTGATCGATGAATGCAATGGGATGGTTTTGGGCAATTTGGCCCGAGCTGGAGAACTGGTGCAGAGTTTCAAGCAGGTTGCGGTAGACCAGGTGAGTTTATTGGATCGCACCTTTGCGGTGGGCACCTATATTCAGGAAGTGGTGATGAATTTGAAGCCTCAGCTCAAGGCGACTCCTCACCACATTGAATTAACTGGTGATTGTGAGGGATTAATCCATAGCTATCCCGGGGCGATCGCCCAGGTCGTCACGAATTTAGTTTTGAATTCCCTACGTCATGGCTTTGGGGATGGCAAACCAGGACAGATTTGGATCGACACCCGTTGGCAGGGCGAGCTCTGTAGATTGGAATATCGTGACAATGGCTCAGGAATTGCGCCGGAGCATCTGGAGCGCATCTTCGAACCATTTTTCACTACGGCGCGGCAGTCGGGGGGCAGTGGTCTGGGGCTGCACTTGGTCTATAACTTGGTGACCCAACGGCTGCAGGGAGAAATCTCGGTGACCAGCGAACTGGGCCAGGGAGTCTCCTTTGTCATTCGGTTGCCCAGAGTACTTCAAATGGATGACTAGTCCTTCGATGAGTCATCTGCTTTACGCATCTAGGCTAGTTTGCGGCGGTAAGGATTGCGTGGCGATGATGGTGCCGGGCGTTTTGGTCAGAACGACCTGACGACGCTCCGCCACGATCTTTGGGCGAAGGTAGAGGTTCTCAATGAGGACCGCGACCCCGGCAAACCAAGGCGGAACGATCAGCGCACCGATGATGCCCAACAGTTGCGCGCCTCCCAATACTGCCAGGAGTTGATACAGGGGATGGATCCCTACGGTAGAGCCGACTAGAAGAGGGTCGAGGACGTAGGTTTCTAGGTTTTGGACGATGACGAAGAGAATGAGGACCCAGAGGGGAGACCAGCCACCCAGGGAGAGGGCGACTAGGAGAGCGGGGACGGAGCCGAGGATGGGGCCAAGGAAGGGCACTAGGTTAGTGACAGCGGCGATCGCGCCGAGACCCAAGGCATAGTCTTTCAAACCCAGCAGGCTGAGGCCGATGGTGATGCCCACCCCGAGCACGATAGAGACCAGCAAGCGACCGCGAATGTAGCCACCCATGCGGATTCCCACGGGGCGTAGCTGGGCGGCGAAACGATCCTCCCAGGGCTGGGGCAGCAATCGCACTAGGCCATTGAGCAGGGTACGCTTGTCCGCCACCATATATCCCGAGAGGAAGAGCACCAGCACGGTGCTGAAGGCGGTTCCCAAAATATTGCGGGTGAGTCCGTAGGAGCGTAGGACTAGCTGTTTCGTAGACCCTAAAGCCCAGCGACTGATGGCCTGGGGGTCAAAGAGTTCGCTAATTAATTCCGACTGGTTTTCACCCAGCAGAGCTGCCCCATCTTCCAAGAGCCTGCGCACGACTTCCACAAAGATGGGGACTTGGCGGATGAGGCTTTCGACCTGTTGGAAAACAGTGGGGCCTGCTAAGAGGCCCACGCCCACGAGGGTGGAAATCAAACCAATATAGGAGACCACTGTGGCGAGCCAGCGCGGTAGCCGCAAGCGTTCTAGCTGATCGACGACGGGGGCGATCGCCGCTGCCACAATCACAGATGTCATTACGATTAAGGCTAATCCCCGCACCTGCCACACCAGGACGGTGAGAAGCAACAGCAGACCCGTCACGAGTAAAGAGCGAAGGGAGATAGAAATGGCGAAGCGCTGTTCTGACATGCTGGGAGATCAACTGGGCAAAGGAGGACAAGACTAACTGGACTGATCCCAGGTGATAGGTCAAAGGTAATGGTTATTAGCGGTTCTGTCTCGAAGCAATGGGCATCTGCCGACTAATTCGGTGCTTCTGCGGGGGCCGGATCGGGAGTTTGCTCGGGTTGTATCTCGGGTTCAGGTGCTGTTTCAGGCTCGCTTTTTGGGGCCGTGAGAGTGGGTGGAATTTCCAGGGGCACGGGACCGAGAACGCCTTTGCGGAAGTCCTGGAGGAGTTTGCGGGCGGCCCGCTCAACGTCGCCTTGGTATTTGGTGTCACCCATGGTGATGAGGTAGTCTTCGCCGGTGCCGTCCCATTCATCGACGCTGTAGCGATCGCGCAGCAAATGTTCGGGGACTACGCTTCCACCGGTGACTTTTTGCAGGGTCTTGAGTTGTTCGACTAGGTTGGCTGCCACACGTTGGTTGTCATAGGAGGCGGTACCAATGTCATCGCAGAGGGCGAGCTTGACAGCAGCAGTTTGATCATCCAGGCGGGCGGGCAGGATGCCGGGTGCATCGAGTAGATCGAGGTTGTCATCAATGCGAACCCAACGGAGTTGGCGAGTGACGCCTGCTTTACGGGCACTTTCGACGACCCGGCGACCTACGAGGCGGTTAATCAGGGCGGACTTGCCCACATTGGGATAGCCAATCACGACGGTGCGTACCGAGCGGGGTCTCATACCGCGGTTCTTACGGCGTTCATTGATCGCCCCGCCAGCTTTAGCGGCGATTTTTGCCAAGGCTTTAACACCTTTGCCTCCCTTGGCATCGGTGAAATAGGCGGCCTGGCCTTGCTCTTTAAACCAGTCGCGCCAAGCTTCTCGCAGGTGTGCAGGAATCATATCCTGGCGATTGAGTACGAGGACGCAGGGTTTATCGGGGGCCCATTGGGCGATGCGGGGGTGGTGTGTGGAGAGGGGAATGCGAGCGTCGCGAACCTCGAGAATGACATCTACCCGTTTGAGCTGCTCTTTGAGGGCTTTCTCGGCTTTGGCAATGTGGCCGGGATACCACTGGATAAGGGGGGACATGGTTGAACGCTCGCGACTGGATCAACCATACCGCTTTGACCGAACCCCAGGTTCGGAATGGTTCGTCTCTCATGGCTTCATCGCTGCAAGGGGCAGATAGGGACGAGAGACATTCAGCCATTCGAGACTTCTTCAAGACGAGCGGCTAGATACACACCCGCTCACCCCATTCCGAAGCCACGGAACTGGTTTCAGCCCCGGCTTCACGGCAACGGAATGCTCTCACCATTCCCCCATGCATGAGGCCATAGTCTTCTCGCCAGTCCGTTTCATTCATACTGAAACGGACGAGGCCAAGATCGGGGCAGTTTTGGATCAGTTGAGCAGAAATCTGGGTTTGCATGACGGGGGAGGTCATGATGTCTTCGCTGCCAGGGCCCGTGACGATGAATGTATGGACTTGGGTGCGATTAATCGGGCCATCTACATATTGATGGGCTCTACGAGCACTAGAGATTAGTGCTGCATTGGGCAAGAGCTGTAAACGCTGCTCGGCTTGCTCCAGCGTTGCAGCGCAGCTTTGACTAGCTCTCGGGCTGACGGGACCGACGGGACTGGTGAAGTCGCTGCGAATCCAGCCGAGTCCCTTTCCGGTGTCCACTTGGTACCAGTAATAGCCATCTTCTGCGAGCCGCTTTTGCTGAGACTCAACCGGTGTGGCGTTGGTGAGGCGATCTGAAATTCTGGCTGCGGTGGAAGGAGCGCGACGCAGGTTCACATAGCCACCCTGGTCAAACGTGGAGATCCACAGGGGGCTCGCAGCGACTTGACTGGCAAAGCTGAGGGGCAGAACGAACGCAGCGGCTGTGGTTTGGAGCAGGCGTTGAAGGGTCATGATAGAGCCTTGGCGAATAGAAAGGGTCCGCAAGCAGATTTGGTCTTCTTCTCTATGAATCCAAGACGATGCTCGGCGTTTCCGCTGAGTTGCTCGTTAAGTTCTGATTCTTTCTGCCAATCCCAATTCTTTGCACTAATGTTGCTTCTGGGTTTCTTGCTGTAGCAACAACCGCCGCAGCTCTGAGACTGCCACGACCCAAACGCCACTGATGGGATTGCGATCTAGATTGACGATCGCTTCGGTAAAGGCCAGGACCGGCACCACTTGCTTTGACTTAACCTGCTTGACCCGCTGCTGTACCCGTGAGGACCGCTGTTTCGTTTGTTCAATAAAATTGGCGGGGAATGCTTGGGGGGCATTGTCATAGAGACGAAAGACTTGGCGGCCATCTGTGCCGACTCTGCCGCGATCGCCTTTAAACACAATGCAGTAAGTTTTTCCGCTGGGTGATGTGGCGACGAGTTGGCCATCTCCACCCACTGCACTGCTCTCCAGCTGCCAATGCTGATTTTGTAATGGCTGGAGTTCCTTGGGGATAAATGACCCCGTCGCGCGGTTGGCCTTGGCAGCACTCTGCCAGAGCTGCCAGGCTTGCCAGAGCAGATACAGTGCCCAGGCCCAAAAAACGATGGGGAAGTATTTGACGACTGGAGCCAGGGGGCCGCTACGAATATCAACGGGCAGTGCGTCGAGCAGTAAGGGAGCAAAGAGGGGCAGCAGTGCCAGGATGACCGCTTCGATCAGGGTTTTGATAGCGCGGGCTTGACGCTGGGCGACGACGGATTTTGCCATGGTGGATAGATGGCGGATGCCTGAGGTAGATGCTGGGGAAGATGACTCTAGCGTAGGGGATTGGGCGTGATTGCCATGTCAGCTTTCTGCAAGATTGCTGGATTATGAATTCCGAGTCATTAAGTGACGGTCATCATTGTGGAAAGTATTCTTGTCTACTCTGGCGACTCGGCTGAATTTTTTCTCGCGAATGCTTTGCTCGCTTGGCTTTGGGCATCGTCAGCCCTGGCGATGCATTAGAGCGCCATTTTGATGCCACAAACAACAACGGAAGGGGTGAATGCTTCACCCCTTCCGTTTCCCGAACCTCAATTTTTCGCTGCTGAATCTTAGGGCACAACCAAGACAGGGCAAGGCGCGAGGTTGATCACGCGATTCGTCACACTCTCTGAGGCTCCTTCGTTTGTGAGGCCCATGCCACGGCAGCCCATAATAATGACATCTGCATGGATTTCATCGGCCATGTCGCAGATGGCAAAGGCAGGCTTGCCCTCTCGCTCAAATGCCTCCGCTTGGAGGCCTTGGTTCTGGAACATGGACTTGGCATCGTCCAGTAGATGGGAGATCGCATCATGGGATGCCATGGCGGGCGATCTTGTGGGTTCCTTGACTTCGTCTTCTAGTACTGAAACGAGGACCACCCGCTGGCTGCCATGGGCTTTTGCCAACTGAGCGACCACCTCTGCTGCTTCGCGGGATTCGCGACTGTCATCGACTGGAAATAAAACCGTTGAAAACATGGACTTCGATTCTCCCGACGGTCTGGAGTGGTGTTCCAAGACTTTAACAGCCGCCCATGGGAGGTTCGGTAATCCGGTATTGAAACTTAATTTTGTTTGAGCAGTTGCAATACAGCGGACGATTTTTAGGCCGTCTGCACTGTTCTGGGGATCAAATTAAAACCAATGGTTCGTTCTGAACCGATTTATTAGAGAATGAGTATAAAGACCTAATAAATCTTATTACCGCAAACAAAGGAGATCTGCTGCCGTGGCTAAGAAGTCTGTCGCTAATCTGTCTGCCAGTGACCTACAGGGAAAGCGCGTCCTCATGCGTGCTGACTTCAACGTTCCCCTCGGAGATGGCGGTGCCATTACCGACGACACTCGCATTCGCGCTGCGCTGCCCACGATCAAAGCGTTGACTGAGAAGGGTGCCAAGGTTATCCTTTGCAGCCACTTCGGTCGTCCCAAGGGCGCTGTGGTAGACAGCATGCGTTTGACTCCCGTAGCAGCTCGCCTGTCTGAGCTGTTAGGCAAGACCGTCAACAAGACCGATGACTGCATCGGTGACGGTGCTAAAGCTGCGGTTGATGCCATGGCTGACGGCGATGTCATCTTGCTAGAGAACGTTCGCTTCCACGCGGGTGAGACCAGCAACGACCCTGAGTTTGCCAAGCAGCTCGCTTCCGTTGCTGAGATGTATGTGAACGATGCCTTTGGTACCGCTCACCGCGCCCATGCTTCCACCGCTGGTGTTACCGCTCACCTCTCTCCTTGCGTTGCAGGTCTGCTGATTGAGAAGGAACTCAAGTTCCTCCAAGCTGCGGTTGATGCCCCTGTGCGTCCCTTGGCTGCCATCGTCGGTGGTTCCAAGGTGTCCAGCAAGATCACCGTGATCGAAGCGCTGTTGGGCAAAGTCAACAAGCTCTTCATCGGTGGCGGCATGATCTTCACCTTCTATAAGTCTCGCGGCTTGGATGTGGGTGGCTCCTTGGTGGAAGATGACAAGCTTGACTTGGCTAAAGAGCTGACCGCTCTGGCTGAGAAGAATGGCGTTGAGCTGTTGCTGCCCACCGATGTGGTTGTGGCTGACAAGTTCGATAAGGAAGCTAACATTCAGACCGTTAGCATCGATGCGATTCCCGATGGCTGGATGGGCTTGGATATTGGTCCTGACTCCATCAAGACCTTCCAGGCTGCTTTGAGCGACTGCAAGACGGTTATCTGGAACGGTCCCATGGGCGTATTCGAATTCCCTAAATTCGAAGCTGGCACCAAGGGCGTGGCTGAGACCCTCGGTTCTCTGACCCCCGGCGGTTGCACCACCATCATTGGTGGTGGCGACTCCGTGGCTGCTGTTGAGCAGTTTGGCCTCGCTGACCAGATGAGCCACATCTCCACTGGTGGTGGCGCGAGCTTGGAGCTGTTGGAAGGTAAGGAGCTGCCCGGTATCGCAGCTTTGGATGACGCGTAAATCACTGCGTTACCTGCTCTCAGGCTTTGGCTGGCTCTCACTGATTGTTGTTGATGGCTAGCCTAAGTGCTGGGGCTAAAAAACGGTCTCTGGTTTATTCCAGAGGCCGTTTTTTGTTGGGACTCGATTTTGTTGAAGCTGTCTCTGTAGTTGCCCTAGTCTCTTGGGTGCCGCAATGACGTGCCTTGATTGGAGAGAGTTAAAAGATATTTTCTTAAGGTTTTGTATAGAATTGAAGCAGTGCTTCTGAATAGATTTGATCTGCTGGACCTTTGAGGAACCTTGAGGATTAAATGGTTCGGGTTTGAAAAGTTAGATAAGTTTGCGATCGCTTCAATCTACTTCTATTGCCCCATTTTTAGCATCCATTTATGGGCATGAGTTCGGGAATCATGGGTGCACATGGCTGCTAAATCGTCGTGGATTTTGAGAAACTCATGCCCCCTCAAAATCTCGTCCCTAGGGCCATGCTGGCTGATCCCCCTCCCATGGGCATGGGCTCTAGGACCGCATTTTGCCCTTCCAACAGCCTATGCATGTAAACCACACAGAAGTCTTTCTAGTCAATAGGTTATCCGCAACCCCAATGTATATGGGGTGAATCCCATTGTCTGATGTCTAATCCTTTGTGAAAGCGACTTCCATCATTTAATAGTGAGCACTTACTTTCAGGAATTTGGAGAAAGAACTCCGTAGTTAACAAAAGTCGTCAGGACCTGAAGATTCTTTCCCGTATTTATCCCGTATCTTCCTTTTTTTCTATCGAAGTAGACTTTGTTCAGTCGAGGCGGATTAAACCCACTCCGCCTTGAGCGGCATCCTTAGTAACCCCTAATCTCACATGGCTGTGCCCGAGCCGAGATAGTTGGGAACACTAAGGACGTGAGACCCAAGCAAGTCTAGTTGTCTTCTCTCAAAACCCTGCGTGACCTATGTCTGAACTCCCCGTGTACCAAGAACCCGCCGTGGTAGAAGATGCGACTCTCGCTGTCGAACCTGATGATGCTGTGATTGGTAAAGATGCAGCGGCAGCGGCTGAAGGCCTTTTGGAAGACAACGATAAGGAAGTTGTTAAGGTTCTCTCTGTAGACCTCAGTAAGAGTGGTCGCAGTAGTGGTCGCCACACCACTGACCTCGTCCGTCTATATCTGCAAGAGATTGGTCGTGTACCCCTCTTGCTGCGCCATGAGGAAGTGGCTGAAGCTCAAAAGGTCCAGCGCTTCATGGGCTTGGTGGAGCAGCGCAATGAATTTGCCCAGCGAGAGGGCGGTATTCTGCAACGCTATGTTGACTTGATTACTCTGAGAGATCAACTGCGCGCTAAGTTGGGCCACCGTCCCTCTTTTCAGCGTTGGGCCAAAGATGCTGAGATGCCCTTGCCAGACCTGAAGCCTTTCTTGGCTGAGGGCAAGCAAGCTTGGGCTGACCTGGCTGAGCTCACGACAAAGGAATTGGATGCTGTCTTGGCTGAAGGTGATGCTGCCAAGAAGCGCATGATTAATGCCAACCTGCGCCTGGTGGTGTCGGTGGCCAAGAAGTACCAAAACCGTGGTTTGGAGCTGCTGGACCTGATTCAGGAAGGCACCTTGGGTTTGGAGCGTGCGGTAGAAAAGTTTGACCCCACAAAGGGCTATCGCTTTAGTACCTACGCTTACTGGTGGATTCGCCAGGGCATTACCCGCGCCATTGCCACCCAGAGCCGCACCATTCGCCTCCCGGTCCACATCACTGAGAAGCTGAACAAAATCAAAAAGGCTCAGCGTCAAATCTCCCAGAAGGAAGGCCGCACTGCCACCATCGAAGATGTGGGCAAAGAGCTGGACATGACCCCAGCACAGGTGCGCGAAGTGCTTATGAAGGTGCCCCGTTCCGTCTCCTTGGAAACCAAGGTAGGCAAGGAAAAGGACACTGAGCTGGGTGATCTGCTCGAAACTGAAGAAGCTTCCCCTGAAGATCGCCTGATGCGGGATTCTCTGCGCAAGGACCTGCACAGCCTGCTTGAAGAGCTGACCGAGCGAGAGCAGGAAGTGATTCGCATGCGCTTCGGCTTACGTGACGGTCAACCCTACTCCCTGGCGGAGATTGGCCGCACCTTGGAGCTGTCCCGCGAGCGCGTTCGCCAAATCGAGGCAAAGGCGTTGCAGAAGCTGCGTCAGCCCCGTCGTCGCAACCTGATTCGCGACTACTTGGAAGCGCTGAGCTAGGGCTTGTCTGGCATCTGGACTTGTGTGTAGAAAATATCTCCTTGGAGGCGAGACAGCTGTAGCTGCCTCGCCTCTTTTTTGTGTTGTCTGAGGAAGATGCGATCGCCTTTCTCTGGGGATGATGATTCTCTCCCAGATGCTAAACCCGCATTAATCCTTGAGGTGGTGGGAGTTTGAGGCCAGCTAGGTTAGAGTATGACCATAGTGCAGATCGAGTGATTCCATGGTGGAACGCACGGCACTGACCTCAACCCTATTCTATTTCCATGACTGAATCCCTTGGTCTACTGTCCAACACCATTGGGACGACCCTCTCGATTTATACGGGTCTGCTCATTCTGCGGGTACTGCTGACCTGGTTCCCCATGATTGATTGGTATAGCCAGCCTTTCCAGGCGCTGGGGCAAATCACCGACCCCTATCTGAATCTGTTCCGCTCCTTCATTCCTCCCTTGGGCGGTATGGATCTGTCTCCGATTCTGGCCATCTTTGTACTGCAGATTGCTGGCGGCCTGATTGGCAGCGCCATGTAGTAGAGCTTGGGCTCATTGTGAATCTGAGATTCTGAGTGATTTGCCGTTGGTCAGCGATTACGGACGCTGGCCAACGGTTTGTTTGCAAATACTAAAAGCCCCCGCAGGTTGTTCCTGCGGGGGCTTTTAGTATTCACGCTTGCTTTGGGAGCGCCCATAGGAGTTGTGATGATGCTTAGCCGCCGCTCACAGGGGGAATGAAAACCACTTCATCTCCATCTTGGAGAACGCGATCGCCAGCGCTAAAGTCCAAATTGACCCCGAAGCGCGTCACATCACGCCAGCGCTCCAGCTCCGGCTGCTCTGCGATGAGGCGAGATCCCAGTTGCGCTACTGTGCTGCCTACAGGAATCGTGAGGTTAAGCTCTCCCTGGCCATAGGCCTCTTGATAAGCTGCAAAGAGCTTTACCACAACGGTAATCGTTGCTTGGCTGGAGGGAAGGGATGGAGAAACCATGGCGGAGAACTGAGCGGAAAGCTGTGTAGGGCAGTCCTGGCATGGCTGCGGAATGGGGAATTGAGAAATGGTCAAGACCCCGAACAAGGATTAGCTTTGCAATGGAATTCAGGGTGCAAGCCCTATTCACTCAAACTTTTAGCGGAATAAAAGTTGAGGACCCCAGAAGGAGTCCTCAACGACAACCTGCTGTATATCAATACTATGCAG
>CALLPZ010000092.1 GCA_938015405.1 uncultured Pseudanabaenaceae cyanobacterium | reverse complement strand
TCTTTAATCTTTCTTAAAACTAACAAGAGTGGCTCCAATCTGTCATGAGTATTTGGACCGGTTGAAATTTTGTCCAATGTGTGAACTCATATGGCTTTAAGGCCTCTAGGACGAGCGATGTGTGAGGGCTTATTAGGCCTTGAAATTTATATTGGGCGAGGTTTTCCCGAATTCCGAGTTCCATATGTGCTTTCGGTGAAGCAACTGGGTGTGTTTGGTTTGCTCGTTGGTTTTTTAGGGCTGCTGGAGTAGGCAATTCGTATCAATGAGACGCAGATTTTGGGTTTGGAGGGCAAGACAGCGGTCTTGGTATTGCTGCAGGGCTGGAGCGCCGGTTTGAAGCTGCTGGATTGCTTGAGCATGAGAGGGGAGAAATGCTTTAAGCCAGCGATCGCTCCCCAAGGAATCCGCATTAAAAGATTGCTCATCCAAAAGCCAGTAATCGACGCCTTCTGCCTGGATGAAGGACTGGAGTTCTGCAAGGTCTAGACTGTATTGGGCCATCAGTAACGAGAGCGCACGCTGCCTAAAGGGGGCGTAGTAGCCCCAGTGGTAAGGAATGGCATATTCCGAGCCCGCGACGATGCTGCGCTGGGCAAAGCTCGGTAAGTTGTTGGCTTCCTGACTCAGAGAGGCAATGCGGATGTCTTGGGGTTGCTGTTGCAGGAAGCGGTAAAGCTCGGGGTAGCTGCCTTGGGCGTTGTAGGTGCGGGGAAACTTGCTGTCGTTGAGGGGGACAATGAACAGCCAGAGCAGCAGTAAGCCTGTGCTGATGAGAGCCAGGGCTTGGCGGCCTCGGTTGGTTATTAAGGAGTTTCCTAGCCAGGTTTGCAGGGCTTGCAGGAGCAGGGTGAGGGCGATCGCCGCTGCCAAGACGCCAAGAATCCTCAGGCTGTGTTGACTGTAGCGACTGGGCAAATGCAGCTTGAACAGCGTGATGTGTGCGAGGAAAAACCAACCGAGCGAGGCGAAGAATAGCTGAGGAAAAAGGCTGAGATTGCGTAAGGCCTGAACACCCGTTAATTGTTTGAACCGAAGCAGAATAGGCAATAGGAAGACTGCGTAGGTGCCATCGGGGCGAAGGGCTGCGGAAATGCGTAGGCTAGAACGGCCTCCGTTCAGCCAAAAGTCCCAGGGATTGGCATCGTTGAAAAAGGCAGAGCGGCCTCCCATTTGAAATTCAGGTAATGCCCGGGCTTGGGCTGCATCGATGACAGGCCCAAACGCACTACTGCTGAAGATATAGGGCAGGAGCACTGCGATCGCTGTGCCGATACCCATGGCGCAGAAGCGAATATCTACCCCAGAGCCCCACTGTGGCCTCCAGCCCTGCCATCGCAAGCAGGCTAAGGCTAAAACGCCAGAGGACAGAAAGACACCCAGGGGGTAAAACAGCGCTTGGAGTAGCAGCATGACCAGGCAGGGCCAGAGACTGCGCCGCAAAAAGAAGTAGAGAAAGGCGAGTAGAGTCGGGTACAAAAATGACTTGGGTGTACCGGAGACAATGCCGTCCTGGAGCCAGAGGTTCTGATTTAAAAGCCAGCTGGCGATGACGCCCGTGATGGCCCCGCCACTGCTCAGG
The DNA here is from genome assembly GCA_938015405.1 of uncultured Pseudanabaenaceae cyanobacterium. Lineage (GTDB taxonomy): Bacteria > Cyanobacteriota > Cyanobacteriia > PCC-9006 > JAAUQQ01 > JAAUQQ01. The sequence continues at coordinate 7,382 of CALLPZ010000092.1, read as the reverse complement.
GGGAGTAACTCGATGGCAATGCCGTAGCAGAAATAGGTCATGACCAGACCTAGAACGCTAGGCAATAGTTTGTTCATCAATAGGGGATGAATGCCTAACGCTGTGGCCAGTTGGTAGAGCTTGCTGTAGCCCCAGGGGGCTACGGATTGGAAATAATCGGCGATGGGATCATTGGGAAAGAGGCCAGGGTCCAAAAAACGCTGCATCCAAAAAACATGTTGGCGGGCATCATCTTGGACGATGAAGGGATGGGCCAGACTCAACTTCAAGGCCCAGAGGCTGTAGAAGAGGGCGATCGCGAAGCTGGCCCCCAACCCCCACCAGTAAGCAGTATTTCTCTGCTCAATTTGCACCATAGGATTGGGTTGATTAGGCATTCTGTTGGCTTGGCAAATTCATTCAGGCCTGGTTTGGGGGAGGTTTTCCCGTTGGATACTTGATGCTATTGGGAGGGGCATACCCTATCCGTCGTGGCATCTTCGGTCATCCCAAGAGCTCGATGCATCGCCGCATGGGATTTTCTGAACTGTCGATAGCGGCGATCGGTTCTACGACATTGATTTTCCAGAGATGCCCTGCCTCGAAAACGGTTTCAATGGCATAGGCAGAATTGGCGTTGAGTGTTTCGACTAATTTCCCGGAGGGACGAAACAAAAATAGGGTTTTGAACTGTTCGGGTAACGCCAACTGAGTTTTGTCATGATCGAGTCCTGCTTCCCCGACAAACCACAGCGGCGTCTCCGGCTCCAATTGATAGCTGAGGGCTAGGAGGCGACTGGCTCGACGAGGACTGCTAATGACGATCGCACCCTCGGTTTGATTAATCTGCTCCGCCACGGCTGCATCGTAGAAGCAGCTGTATTTATTCCACCAAGTGTTTGCTTGGGCGCTCATGCTGTTGCTGAAAATGCTGAGGACCAGAAGCAGGGCGAGGAGTGATTCTCCCCAATGCTTGAGGCTCAGACCCAGCCAGGAGCGACGCTGTTGTAATAGCCAGGCGAGCCCATAGGCAACAGCAAGAGTAATGCCCAGATAGGAGGGCAATAGGTAACGGGCGATGCCGGTCCGCTGCCCGCCGCTAAGAAGGTCTGGTATCAACAGCAGACCGCTGGGCAATATGACGAGGAGTAGGACAAAGGTTGAGATTTGTTTGGGGAGATGACGCCACACCAGGACTAGGCTGGCGATCGCCAACGCCACAAAAAATCCCCCCGCTAGCCAAACCACGGGCTGCTCCAGAACGGCTAAATCCTGCCCTCGCTCGACATCGAATAGCTGCACACCCGGAAAACGTACCTGGAAATCAAACCAAACGCTGCTGAGGTTCAATAACCAACGTTGGGCTAAGGTTCCGAGTCCAATATCTCGCCCCGTCCAGGCGCCGATGTAGCTGGCATTAGCAAAATAGAGGGCAATCCAGGGCAGTAGGCTGGCGATCGCCACCCCTGCCGCCAGGAGCTGTCCTCGCCATGCCCGTCGCTGCACTATCAGGGTGTAAATCCCCTGGGTCACAATCACCAAGGCTCCGATGAGATGGCTATAGAGCAGCAGGCTGGCACTGAGGGCATAGGGCCACCAGGTCATCAACCAGCTCTGCTTGCCTGTGCGGTGACGCCCTAGAGACTGAAATAACGCTGCACTGGAGGCAAGCGTCATTAGCCCATAGAGGCTGTATTGCCTGGCTTCCTGGGCATAGAGGATTTGCAGAGGCGATAGGGCGAGGAGGAGGAGGGCTAAACCGCCGACCAATTCAAAATTGATGCTTGAGCCTGGAGAGGCTGAGCCAGATGTGGCGTTATGGGTTGTCTGGAATTCAGCTTGCTTGCGATCGCCGTATCGCCACAGTTGTTGGCACAGAAAATAGATGCTGGGCAGGCATAACAGGCTAAAGACTGCCGCTACAGCCCTGCTCACCCCAATGCCGCTACCAAAGAGGGTCATGGCCAGACGGACCAGTAGGTAATAGAGCGGTGTATGCTCTGCATTCTGGGCCAAGGCTGCGAGGCTGTTGTCCCAGCCCCGAGCTGGGCTGAGGCGTTGGAACTGATGAAATTCTTCGATGGAGAGCGGGCGATCTCGAGGTACCTGCTCCACAAACTCGCTGCGGCTGTAACCCACAGATCGTAAAGAAGTATGGACCTCATCGATCCAGTAAACCTTGCGATCTATGTGCCAAAAACGGAAGAAAACTCCGAGGATGATGGCAACCACGAGCAATAGCTTGAAGCCAGCTGTGAGAGCGGACCGGGAGGACACTTTCTGGGGATCAGCCATGAAATACAGAACAAACTGTCCGGAATACTATGCAAAACGTCGAATATGAGGTAATAATGGGGCCATCAAAGCAGTTGTAATACGCCTTGCCGAAGATGAGAGGTCATCTGGCTGTCGTTTCATTAGACCAATGCTTTGAACCCGAATACGGGGGTGCTAAGGGCAGCGAATTCTGCCGATAGCAACATCCTTCTTGACTGACTAGAGCGCTTGCCGCCCTTCGGCTGGTTCTTCCCAAGTCGGCTTTTCTTCAAATTATTCTGGTTGAGTGATAAGGCCATTATGGGGCCTGTATGACTCTTTGTTAGCGAGAGCCAGCATAGTTTCCTTTGATTTAAGCTGATCGTGGCTGAACCGTTTTCTCCGGCCTACAATCACGCCGGAACAACCATGCCGAAATAAGCCCAGTGGCTTTCGACAGTTCTTTTTGACGGTGGCACCCCCTTGCAACCCTAGAAGAGCATGATTTTGTATGAGTGAATATCGTTCGAAGGAACGCGCCTTTGACATTGAGGCCCTAGCCAAGAGCAACTGGCGTTCCCGGATTAATCAGTTCAAGCGAGAGATTCGTGCTTCCAATGGCCGTCCTCCTGCTTTGTCTTCGATTGGTCCTCGTCGTCGTTCTGGCAAGCGCCGTGTTGCTGCTCGGGTTTCTGCCCACAGCATGGTTTAGTTTTAGGACCGAGTTTTGTAGCTGCGACTAGCTAGTTTGAGTTGCTGCTGTCGGTTTGTTACAGCCAGTTTTGAGCCATTCCACGAATGATGGCGTCACAGTAAGCGAACTTCTTTTCAAGACCGCTGTTCTGTAATTGGTTGTGCAACTAAAAATGAGTTTGATGGTGCATTAATCGTTAGAGCTCTGTTGTGCGAGCAGGTTCTGCGATTTGAAACGTCCGATCACGTAAAAGCCCAGTCACTTTGAGTGGCTGGGCTTTTGTTTGGTCTTTTTCTGGAGAGAGGGCTGGATTGTTTATGGGAGTAGCGATCGCACAAAGGGTGAAAATGCTTCGGTGAGTTCGGGGCGGGCGACGACTAGGCAAGGAAAATTGGTTGCCTTGTAGTTCTCATTAATTTTGAGGGGAAAAATAGGTGCATCGCTGAGGAAATGCCACTGGGCTCCGGCGGCTTGAACGATGGGCCAAGTTGCGGCGATGTCCCAAATTTTGGGAGTGGCTTCAGTGCCGCCCATTGTGCTGCCAAGGCCTACGGTGAGTAGGTTGTAGGTGGCAACGCCTAGCATTCTAATTTTGCAAGGGAATGCTGTGTCGGGGCGTTTGGGGTGGTTGAGGACGTGGATGCTGCGGGTGCAGAAGCTGAAGCAGTGGCTGGGGCTGAGGGCTTCGTTGTTGCTGTGAATTTCTTCGGCGGTGCCGGTTGGGTCTGCGAGGTCTGTCCAGTAGGCGGCGGTGGGGCAACCGAGTTCGTTGGCTGCCTCGGGCCAGTAGCCGTAGAAGGCTTGGTGGAGGGGAGGGATTTCGACGTAGCCGAAGATGGGGGTGCCTTTGTAGAGGAGGCCGAGGGAGATTCCCCAGAGGGGGATGCCTCGGGCAAAGTTGGTGGTGCCGTCTAGGGGGTCGATGACCCAGCACCAGTCGGTTTCGGGGAGGGTGTGGCTGGTTTCTTCGCTGAGGAGGCCGTGGGTGGGGAAGCTGGTTTGGAGGGCTTGGCGGAGTTGGCGATCGCTCCATTCGTCGGTTTGGGTGACGAGGCTGCCGTCGCTTTTGGTGCGGGCTTGGGCTTTGCGGAAGTCTTGGCGTTGGCGTTGGGCGATGGGGGCGGCGGCGGTTTTGGCGGCGGTTAGGATTTGCTGCCAGAAGGTTTCGGGGAGGGGCATGGTGAGGGGGCTAAGTTTTCGGTTGGGGAGTTTGAGGTTGCTGGTTGGGGCTATGGGGCGGGTCGAGCTGCAAATCTGCAAGGCGGCAAATCCGTGGGGAACTCTCCCCACCCCCCAGCCATAGGGACGGCTTCCGTCCCTGATGGGTCACCCTCGCTAAGGGGTTGGGTTGCTTCAGTTTGGGGGGCTTTGGCGTTGAACCATTGCTGGGGAGTTGGGGTGCTAGGTGTTTCGGGAAGTGTGGATGTTAGTCTAGGTCGCCTTCTAGGGCGGCGGTGATGGCAGCTTGGGCGGTGGTTTGGAATTCACGGATGTTGATGCGGCCTAGGAGGGTGATCGCGACTAACATGCCGATGGCTTGGGTGGCGAAGACGAGGCCGTAGGCGGGGAAGATTTGGTTGTCTGGGGGGAGGGTGCCGCCGTTGAAGGCTTGTAGGACAACTTTGCCGAGGGAGAGGACTGCTCCGCCGAGGACGGTGGCGCCGCCTCGGGCGATGGCTTGGGCGAGGCCCCAGGCGCCGATGAAGGTTCCGGCGGTTTCGGCGATGGTGAGGTCGAGCATGAGGAGGATGGAGCCGGTGGTGAGGCCGCCGGCTGCGAGGCCGAGGCAGAGGACTGCGCCTTTGAGGAAGGGGGGCTGGGCGGGGATGCCGGCGAGGATGAGGAGGACGAAGGAGAAGACGGCGCCGAGGCAACCCCATTTGACGGCTTGTTTTTTGGTGATTCGGGGGAATAGGGCTTGGATGCTCATGGCGATGCGGACGGGGATGGCGATCGCGTTTCCTAGGGCACCTGGTAATTTGGCCTTAATAACGGTCACAGCAGCCTTGATCTTCTCTGAATCGGGCTTGGGGGCCGTGAGGAAGCTGGTGGCGATGATGCCGAAGAGGGTGCCGATGCCGAAGAAGGCGTTGAGCTGGGTGGTTTCGGTAATGGCCATGCCGAAGACCTGTCCGCCGTAGGGCTCTAGGACGGCATCTTGCATAAACAGGCTCAGGCTCAGGACAAGCAAGAAGCAGAAGAACATGCCCGTTTGGCGGCTGGCGGTGAGGACCTTGAGGGCCTTAGCCATGGTGATTTGGTCTTCTCGGTTGCCTGTCTCGTTGGGGACCGTCTGTTTAGCTTGGGCAGAAGACCTGAGTTGTAGGCGCGAATATTTTTTCTCGATGCCAAAGGTGCTGAGGATGGCGAGGCCGACCACGATGGAAGGGGCGATGACAAAGAGGCGATTGATGGAAGCCCGGAGCTGAGCGAGGGAGGGCTCGTCTCCCAGGGAGCCGAGTACGATTGCAGTAATCACCACGCCGGTGATGATGCCTAGCATCAACATGCCCCAGCCAATGCCTACGAGTTGGGATTGAGTTTCATCGTCGGAGACGTCTACCAGTAAGGCTGTGAAGGGGGTTGAGGTGGAGGCGAGAGCCAAGCCATAGAAGGAAAAGACGAATGCTAAAAGCCCAACCCAGGGGTAGGCAGCGGGACCCCATCCTTGGGTAGCGACGACGCTACCAATTTGCCAGACGACCTGGACGGCGATGAAGGCGCTGACTGCCATGGAGGCAATGCCGAGCCAAATGTAGCTGCTGCGGTGATAGCCCAGGAGGGGCTTGGCATCGGACATTTGGCCAAACCAGATGCGGGCAGGGGCCATGAACTGATGGACGGCGATCGCCCCTGCGGTAATTAAGGCAGGCACCTTAAGCTCGTCAATCATGACGCGGTTGAGAATGCCGAGGGTTAGCAGCGACATGATGCCCAAGCCCATGTTGAATACCCCCAGACGCACCATGGTAAGGAGCCCCAGTTTGGGTTGGGTGCGGGCGCCTAAATCTGGCGGGAGATTTTGGGGGGAGAGGCCGCGAGCATCACTGGTTGCCATGATATTTCTGGGATGAAAAGGACTCTTTCAAGGTGGGGAGCAAATGGGGCATCTGAGCTGAGGATTGCGCAGTCCGTCACTGCATTTTTTTTATGTCACAGCCAAGTCCCAAATTTCACTATAGGTCGGCCACACCTCTGGTTCCATTCCCTGCTGCATCAGCCTTCTGCTGGAGTGAGCAGCTCAGGGCTGTATGCCTTGCTGCTGTCTGATGGTCATCGCCATTCAAAAAACGAGGCCCTTCTTTTGAAGAAGAGCCTCGTTGAGGTTGTTGGGGTCCGGTGCTATGGCGTTAGAGGGTGAAGCTTAATCATCCAGATCAGCCGGGAGTTCAAACTCTGGAGCTAGGAGGGGGACACCAACAGCCCGTTCGATGGCGACCAATGCGCGGTTGTAGTTAAGGATGGCGGAAATGCGGTTGCCCTCGGATGTGGTGAGGTCACGTTCTGCATCAACCACTTCCGTTTGGGTGCCGACTCCAGCTTGGAAACGAAGGCGAGCTAGGCGAAGAGCCTCGTCAGCTTGGACGACGCCCTGCTCGGAAGTACTAATGTTGCGTAGGTTCGCAGCGAGGTCGTAGAAGGCATTTTCCACTTCTACACGAACTTGGTCCCGGGCTGCCTCGAAGTTTTCTTCAGAGATTGCCTTATTCAAGGCCTGTTGCCTGGCGGCAGCTTTGGTTGCACCGCCATCCCCGAAGAGCCATTGAAAATTGAGGCCAGTTTGGTAGCCCAAGGTGGCCTGACGAATGCCGAAGCTCGTATCGGCCCCTTCATCTGGATTGGTACTGTTGAAGTTCCAGGCCACCCCAGGACCTGCCTGGGCAAACACTGTCAGATTGGGGCGAAGGGTTGAGAGTGCAATCTTTCGCTGGGCCTCGCTTAGGTCCCGCTGGAGCAGTTGGGTATCTAGTTCCACCCGGTTCTTGTAGGCCTGGATGATGCTTTGTTCCAAGGTCATGCTCCAGTTACCTGCGTTCGCAACGGGATCTGCAACGGTGAGATTGAGTTTCTCGGGGGTGCTGAGGATCTGGGCTAGCTGGCGGCGAGTCTGTTGTTGATTGCTCAGGTTGTTGACTAGATTCTGCTGCTCAATGGCGAGTTGAACATCGGCCTGGAGTACAGCGAAGCGAGTGCCTACACCGGCTGTCTCTAAGGCCTGTGCATCCTTGAGGCTTCGCTGTGCTGCGGTCACTGCTTTTTCCGAAATCCCAACCTGTGCATCGGCTTCTTGGAGGTTGTAGTAGGCCTGGCTGACCGTGAGCCGAAGCTCTGAGAGATTGATCTCTAGAGTGAGCCTGGCCTGGTCTGCAGAAATCTCGGCTGCTTCAATGCTGGCTTTACGATCTGGATCAATAATGCTGTAGTCAACGCGAGCATTGCCGTTGAGGGAAAC
>CALLPZ010000091.1 GCA_938015405.1 uncultured Pseudanabaenaceae cyanobacterium | reverse complement strand
GCCGTCGTTCGCCAGATGCAGCAACTGGAGACTCTACATCAGTCTCTCCAATGGGGCCTGACTGCCATGTTGCACGAACGCAACCCCGAGCGATTGGATGAGGTAGCCACCCAGTCGATCAGTCGACTCTTGAACGTTCCCTTGGTGGCGCTGTTCAGCTGGTCACCCAAGGACGGTCTGGGTAGCCTTGTGGCTAGTACTCACCAGGACAGCAACTGGAGCTTACCTCAGGGACTCACAGTGGACTCCCTCAGAGATCCCCTCATGCAAGAGCTGCTCCAGGCAGACAACTTGATAGTTACCCATCCCGAATCCCTTGCCCCAGCGACCCAGGAGTGGCTGCAGCTGGCCCACCTAGACCAAATTATTCTGTTCCCCCTGCGCACCCATCCCGGTGAAGTGCCCCAAGGGGTTGTTCTGGCAGGTGTGGAAAAACGCCGCCAATGGAATCCCGAAAGCCTAAATTTTGCCAACACGCTGGTCGTGCAATTGGCAGGTTCCCGACGCACCGTACGCCAGCTGATTCAGCAGGGCGAACAACAGCTCCAGCTCCAACAACTCAATTGGTATAAGCAATACTGCAGCGATCGCTTCGCAGGCACCCTCCAACGAGACCTCAAGCGCCTCCAGGAGAACAATGCGGCCGACCCCGCCTGTCAGCATATGGAATATCTGCTGAACATGATGTCGGACGTGTTCAGCAAAGAGCGAGACGGCCTGAAAACTCGCCTCCAGACCATTCCCCTGACTCGCTTTCTCAAGCAGGTTAAGGAACGTATTGACGGTCAGGTCTCCCAACAACAGCTCTGGTGTCAATTCCACGGCACCGACGTCCATAACACTCAACTCAAGGGAGATATCCTCAAGTTGGAGGGCATTGTCCATGAAGTCCTCCGAGCAGCCTGCGATCGCTGCTTGATGGGGGGGCGCATCGATGTGTGGTGTCGCCTGCAACCCGAGAACCTGATCGAGCTGAGCGTGACAGACAACGGGATTTTTGATCCCCAACTCCTCACGGCGCTACAGCCCACGGCAGATCCCAGCGATCCCCTGGTTCAATCACTGCTAGAAGAAGGCACGGGGCTCAATTTAAGCTTAGTCAGGCACCTGGCTCAGCAGCTAGGTCATAGCCTAGAGTTCTTCCCCCTAGAAGATGGTCGCAACATGAGTCGTCTGCTCATCCCCCAGGGCAAGCCTCTCAACCTTCAATAAGTGTCCAGGCCACCGGGAAGGGTTTCCCACTGACCCATGGCAAGATGGCAAGAGACTGACTTTCTTTGCCATAGCGCAATAAAAAAGCGAGCCCTCTCATGAGAGGGCTCGCTTTTTTATTGCGGACATTCAGTTAACCTAAACCGTTTCCACTTCCACCTGCTGGGATGTGGGCTGGGGCTGAGGCTGGAACTCAAACATGGAATAGACCACATTGCGACGAATCGCCGTCATCATTTCGAAGAACAGCTCAAAGCCCTCCGTTTTGTACTCAATCAAGGGATCCTTTTGACCATAGCCACGCAGGCCTACAGTCTCACGCAAACCATCCATCTGCTGAAGGTGCTCACGCCACAGCGTATCAATCTGCTGAAGGATGAAGAAGCGCTCAGCTTGGCGCATCAAGCCGCCTTTGATCTGATCAACCTGGGCTTCCTTGAGATCATAGGCAATGCGTACCTGCTCGTACAGGAAGGTTTTAATTTCCTCCACAGACAAGTCCTCTAGCTGGTCAGCCGTTAGATCCTGGAGCAAGTAGATAAACTCCTGGGTCTTGCTCACCAGTTTCTCCAACTCCCATTCTTCTGAAGGCAGCTCTGGGTTGATGTAGTACTCGACAATATCGTCGATGGTGAGCTCAGCGTACTTAACCACTTGCTCTTTCAGATCCTGCCCTTCCAGAACGCGACGGCGTTCAGCGTAGATCGCACGACGCTGGTTATTCATCACCTCGTCGTACTCAAACACCTGCTTACGCAGGTCGTAGTAGTAGGTCTCAACCTTCTTTTGAGCCCCTTCAAGGGAGCGCGTGAGCATGCCAGACTCAATCGGCATATCCTCTTCCACACGGAAGGCATTCATCAATCCGGCGACGCGATCGCCCCCAAAGATCCGCAGCAGATTATCTTCCAAGCTCAAGAAGAAACGCGTGGAGCCAGGATCACCCTGGCGGCCCGCACGCCCACGTAGCTGGTTGTCTACCCGGCGAGATTCATGACGCTCTGTACCAATGACATGGAGCCCTCCCGCGTTGAGAACCCTCTCATTCTCAGCATCGGTAAAGCCCTCATAGGCCTTACGAATGGCGTTATAGACTTCTCGCAGCTGCTGAATAACGGGATCCTCTGTGGGAGCCTTTTCCGCAGCAACAGCGATTTTTTCCTCTGCATCTAGCTCCGGTAAGCTCTGCTCACCGTAAGCCTTCACCGCCGCATCCACAGCAGCTTTCAAGTCAGACTCTAGCTCCTTAGATAAATCCGTTGGGAAAATATCGGGGGAAGCTTTCCAGGTTTTCTTTTTCTTGCCGTCACCAAATCCCTCAGCCTGGGCGCGATCGCCCACACCAGCAACCTGGGCCACCCCAAAGGCATCATCATCCTCAGGACGCACCAAACGAGGCATGAAGTACTCCCGCACCTTGAGGCGAGCCATATACTCCGCGTTGCCACCCAAGATGATATCTGTGCCGCGACCGGCCATGTTGGTGGCAATGGTCACCGCACCACCGCGACCGGCCTGGGCAACGATTTCTGCCTCGCGCTCCACATTCTCAGGCTTAGCGTTGAGCAGGTTGTGAGGAATCTCTAAGTCAGAGAGTAGGCGGGAGAGAACCTCAGACTTCTCCACACTGGTCGTACCCACCAAAACAGGACGACCCTTCTCATGCATTTCCTGACATTCCAAGGCAGCAGCCTTCCACTTCGCAGGCTCGGTCTTGTAGACCACGTCTGGCAGATCCTGGCGCTGGATTGGGCGGTTGGTCGGAACGATACTGACCTCTAGCTTGTAGGTCTTCTCGAATTCCGTCTCCTCCGTCTTAGCGGTACCAGTCATGCCACCCAGCTTGGGGTACAGCAGAAAGAAGTTCTGGTAAGTAATGGAAGCCAGGGTTTGAGTTTCGGGCTGAATTTCGACGCGCTCCTTGGCTTCAATGGCCTGGTGCAAGCCATCACTCCAACGGCGGCCGGGCATTACACGTCCCGTAAACTCATCCACGATGACAATTTCATCGTTGCGAACGATGTAGTTCACATCACAGGTGAACAGTTCCTTCGCCTTAATCGCATTGAAAATGTAGTGAGCCCAGGGATCCTTAGGATCGAACAGATCATCCACGCCCAGGAGCTGCTCAGCTTTGATGAAGCCTTCATCAGTGAGCAGAACGTTACGCGCCTTTTCATCGACCTCGTAGTCCCCATCGGGATCTTCTAAGGCAGCATCACGAGTATTTGGATTTGTGGTGGAGCATTCTAGCTGAGCCGCCACTTCAGCCGCCTGGAGATACTTCTGGCTAGAGCGTTCAACCTGACCAGAAATAATTAGCGGGGTACGGGCCTCGTCAACGAGGACCGAGTCAACCTCATCAATCACACAGTAATTAAAGGGACGCTGGACCACCTCTTCAATGGTGGTGGCCATGTTGTCACGCAGGTAGTCAAAACCCAGCTCACTGTTAGTGGTGTAGGTGATGTCGCAGTCGTAGTTCTCACGACGCTCAGCAGGACTCATGCCCTGCTGAATCAAGCCCACCTTAAGGCCCAAAAAGCGATGGACCTGCCCCATCCACTCTGCATCTCGACGAGCCAGATAGTCGTTCACGGTAACGACATGAACGCCCTTACCAGACAGCGCATTCAAGTAGGCTGGCAGCGTTGCCACCAGCGTTTTACCCTCACCGGTACGCATCTCAGCGATCTGGCCCTCATGGAGAACCATGGCACCCAAAACCTGAACATCGTAGTGCCGCAAGCCCAGGACTCGCTTACCTGCTTCTCGCACCACAGCAAAGGCTTCAGGCAAAATATCGTCCAGGATATTTTGCTCTTGTTTGTAGGTCTTTGCCTTGGACAGCTTTTCCTGGAACTCTGCTGTCTTACCCCGAAGCTCATCGTCCGAGAGGATTTGAACGTCTTCCTCGTAGAGAGCCACCTCGGTAATGAAGGGCTTATATTTCTTCAGCTTTCGCGCGTTCGGATCGCCCAGCAGAGCTTTGAGCATGATTTAAGCAGGAAGGTAAGGCGACAGTTTTATTTCTTCAATATCCTATCACTGGAGTTTCGAAGCGGCGGTGGGGCTCAATGGGGTATAACCGCACCGTTTCACCTAACTCCTAGCAGCCAGAATCCAGCGACAAATCAGGCTAGATCAACAGATACAAATCTGCAAGACCAATCGCTAGAAAGCTTGCTAAGCGAGTCTTAGTCGCAAAACTAGAGGCAACAGAGCAGCTAGGGGGCGATACTCTCGCCATCCCAGGGGCGAAAGCTGAACTGCTGGGCAGCGAGATGACAACTCGCACAGCTTTCCAACGAAAGATCTGCAGGAAGCGCAACTTGAGGGTGAAGCGCTTTGAAGTTTCGAGAACGTGCCAGTCGATAGGGAGCGCGCTCTTCTAGATTCGATTTTTGACGAGAGAAGGACCGCAAGTAAGACCAAATCAGACCAAGAGAAGGATCCCGGGGAGGGCGAATCTCGGTGCCGTAATGACTGGCATCTTGAAGAATGTTGCGCCATGACTCCGAGGGAAGGGTCTCAGGCGGCACGCCTATGTGACAGGTTGCGCAGTTCTCCAAGTACAGCTGCTGAGGGAGCCGATAACCTTCGGGCACGTAATCTACTGTGCGGGGAAAATCAACGGCTGTCTCCTCGCTGACCTGGGCAAGCCTAGACTCACGAACCAACGGCGCCGCCTGGCTAAGATTCGCAAGACTCCATCCCAGCAATAAGCTCACAGCAGTTAGAACAGCGACCAGCCCCACAGCAAAGCGACGACTGCGATCGCGGGGGGCACGGCGGCGTCGAGGCTGGTACTTCAACTTAGACTCCGGCAACAGCGGGGACCCACTAACTGAGCTGGATTTAGGCATGGTAAAGCGGCTCCGAAGAGAGTCAAACGAAAGACCCACTCAAGAATCATTTACGGATTCAATCAAGGTCTTGGGTAATTTTAATTATATGGAGGACGTTGGCCACTCCCCAGGATGCAGACCCAAAGCTCACTCAGCATGTTGCATGCCCTTCTCCCCCAAACAGCCCCCAAACCGTCCTAACCGCCACAGTCGCCGACCGGAATAGCGCCTATCGTAGGAGTTGAGCAACGATCAATGTAAAGAGCTCGATAGGTACGCAGCCCTAGCCCTCACTGCACATCCTTGCCCTTGCTCTGTCCGGAGCATCCCTAAATGGACCCAATCCAATGAATTCTGCGCCCATTCAGATTTCGATTCACGGTACTGCCCAAGAGGACAAACTCTACTGCGAACTAGAGGCGAGACAGGTCTTAGAACTGTTCAAAACCGCAGCATTTTGGGCCCGAGATCGCCGACTGGACGATCTAGAAATTGCCATTGCCAATAGCAATCCGGTCGTGAGCGCCTGGCAAGACAATCAGCTGGTGGGCTTTGCCCGGGCAACGTCTGATGGTATATATCGCGCCACAATTTGGGATGTCGTCGTTCATCCCGAGCATCAATCCAAAGGCATTGGCCGCAAGCTTGTAGAGACTGTCATCAGCCACCCCCATGTGAATCGGGTAGAGCGGATTTATCTGATGACGACATTCAAGGAAAAGTTCTACGAAAGAGTGGGCTTCCAGCGAAACAGCAGCACCACGATGGTTCTGCACCAACAGCCCATAGAACTGCTGCCCGAAAGAGCAGAGGAAGCCTATGAAGGCAGCCAAGCTGAAGTCACTCCAGCCCCCACTCTCAACCGTCCTTTCCCTAACTAGCAGGGTAAGGACAATTCAAGACCATAGCCTTGGTTCGCGCCCTCCTGCTCAGCCAAGGCTGTTTCGGGTTGAGTTTCAGCAACCACAGGTTCAGCCTCCACAATGGATTGCAAGAAGTCTTCAGACCAGCTCAAATGCCCTCCGTTCAAGTCCAACATCAACTGACTGACCAACATCACCATGCCCGGTGACAGACGATGGGGCACAAAACTGGCTCCTGGCTCCTGGGCGAGGGATTGCTTTAACTGAGCCAGACGGTCTTCATTCCAAGTCACTCCACCCTCCAGCTGCGCCTGTCGCTCTGCCATAGGCACGAAGGGTTTATCCGACCAGAGGCTCACCTTAACTTCCGCTTCTCCAGACTCCAACGCCAAGCGAATCTCGCTCGCCTGCTGACTCAGAGTAGCCTCCACCAACATCACAAGAACTTGGCGCAGGCTGTTGTAATCTCCTCGGCAATAGACTGGCTGCGCTGCCTGGGGCAAATAAAGACGGCAATTGCGATCCGCAACTTGCAAATGAACAAAGGACTCCACATCTTCTAGCAACGTATCGAGATTCACAGACTGAATATCGAGCCGCTGAGAACCTTGCTCTAACTTGGCGACGCGAATCAGCTGGTCCATGAGGCGATGGAGATTCTGGGCCGCTTCATAGGACTGGGCCACGCATTGGCGCTCCTCCTCGGGGCTATCGCACAGGTCAGTCAAGATGAGCTGCTGAAGACCCATAAGGCTGCTCAGGGGCGATCTAAGTTCATGGGCAGCACGGGCCAAAAAGCCTCCCTGGAACCGAGCCCGTTCCAAGGCTCGGACATAGTCAACCCAAAGCAAGGAAGCTTCTACATCCTGCTCAGCAACTGGATGATCTTCCCGCCTGTCTAAAGTCAAGGCCTCATCAGAGCCCTTAGAAGGGTTCAAACCATTACTTGGAAGGCCATCACGAGTAGTAATGGCACTTGGCAATCCCTGCTCTCCCCCCTGCTGAGGGGCAGAAGGAGGATTTGTGTCACTACGGGAGAGTTGCCGCTGTCGCTGGCCCAGGAGACGCTGTCCTGCCGCTCCTAGAACCACACCAATTACGAGACAAAGCCAATTCATTCCTGTCATCACCGAGGCGTGAAAATTCGATGCGATTCCAGGGAAACCCCCAAAAGCCCACAATGAAGCAAGCGCCTTAGCCTAACTCAAACCAGCGGCACTGCTCTTGCTTTTACTATTTCTTTTGACCTAAAACAATTTGCGTCATTTGCGTCAAGGCATCCAAGCCCAGACGGCCGGTACGAGCCCCCGTCACATTACACATCCCCAGGGCAATTTCTCCACCATTACTGGGCCGCCGCTGAAAGCGGGGGGAAGCATTGACGTACACCATGGCACTGCGCAACCCCAACGTAAACTGGCGACTTTCACCATAGGCATCAGTAGCCAAACAGTCCCCATGACCGCTGCTATGGCGATTAATCCAGGTGATTGCCTCGGACAGCCCATTGACCGTGCGGAAGGCAATGGTGGGGCTAAGGTACGGACGATCCCACTCTTCATCTCTCGCCAACGTCAAGCTGGAGAAAGATTCTACTAACCCGGCATCGGCACGTAGTTCAAACCCCCGCTCCAGCAAATCGTTCCATAACATTTGCAGAGATGCTTCACTAATCCCTGGTGGAAGCAAAACTTTTTCAATGGCATTCACCGCATCGGGCTCCCCTCGATGACTATCAATGATCATCCAGCGAACGGTTTCTAGTGGCGCGGAACTCCCCCAGTAGAGATAACAATTGCCCATCGCCGTGGGCAATACCGGAATCACAGACTGACGAATCACCTGTTGCAACCAACTAGGACGACCATAGGGAATTACCAGGTCCAAATCATGGTTCTGATTCAGCAGGTCCGAGAGCGACCCGACCTCTCCAGGAACGAGCAGCAGACTATCCGCAGGCAGCCCAGCTTTCTCCAGGGCCTCCCGCAGCACATCCACGATGATGGCATTGGAATGGCTCGCCTCACTGCCTCCTCTCAGCACCAGTGCATTGGCCGTACGGAGACAGAGTGCTGCCGCGATCGCAGCTAACTCAGGGAAAGCCTCAGACAACAGCACCACAACGCCCAATGGAGAACGCTGAGTATAGGCCTGTCCCCGTTCCGGCTGATAGCTAGCCGCGCCCACCTGCTGCATCGGGTCAGGCCACTCAGCCAAGTCCCGCAGGATACAAATTGCGCCCTGCAGACGCTCTGGGGTCAACTTCAGCCATTCCTGAAGCAGCTCCGGCACTGCCATTTCCTGGCTTGCCTCCAGATCGAGTGTATTCGCTTCCAGAATTTCATCCTGGGCTGCCGTCATCGCAGCAGCCATCTCGCGCAAACCAGCAGAACGCAGGCCCGCAGGCAAATCTTCCAGCATTAATGCAGCCCTGGCCGAGCGCCCTGTCAGGCTATCCAAAGAATCCAATGGATACACACCCACTCCATCATTGGAAGAAGGGAGTGCCGCATCCAGTCCACCCACCTCAGGCCCTTGGGTCATTTTTAATCACTCCCGCCATGGTCGAAAGCTCAATAACATCACTAGAGCAAGCAGCAGCATCAACCCACTGGAAGCACCTAAAAGGGCGAGGAACACCTGACTCCCGGGACGAGGTTGTAGAGCACCAAACACCCCTGCCAGTAGCATCCCTCCAATAACCAAGAAAGCCACACCCACAGGGCTTATTAACCAAGGTCCATTGGAACCGTACCACTCCCCTTCAACCCAACGCCACCGTCTACCTGTCCAACGATGGGACGCAGGCTTAGCCAGGGCATCCCCCTCTACCCAAACAAAGAGCTGCTCACATTGGAAACATCCCATTGCTTCAGTCAATGCAATAGAAACTAAACGCCCTCCCCCACAGCAGGGACAAGGCAAATCTTGCTGCACACAGGACACAAGCAATCAACCCAAGATATGAGGAGTCAAAGAACCACTCTCACAGTCACAGAAATAGATAGGTTGAGTCAAATTAAGAGCTCCAACAATTGGAGAAATCTGACAGCTAGACTTGAATTTCAAAAGCGGGTGAAGAGATTCGAACTCTCGACATCAACCTTGGCAAGGTTGCGCTCTACCACTGAGCTACACCCGCATAATGCGTGGCGTGCGTTTTGCGCACGAGTTATACATTCGCAAACCCTGACACCAATGTCAACAGGTTTTTATAACTTTGTTCAAAGACAAGGCTAGCCAGCCGATCCAAACAGGGGCTGAGGTAAATCTGCAGCCAATAAGTCGCCCGCTCATAACCTAACCCCAGGTCTAAACCTGAATCACTTCAGCCAGCTCTACAGGGCCTGGGAAGGCATCCTCCCAAGCCCATTCCGGATTCAGCTAGCAGAATCGCCTAAGGCGGTTGTCATGTCCCGCATCAGGTTAGCCATTTCAATGGCATTCATGGCGTAGCTCCAGCCGAGGTTGCTCTTAATGCCAGCTCGCTCAAGAGCCTGCTGCATCGTATCCACAGTCAAAACGCCCATAATCGTTGGAACACCGGTTTGCACCGAAACGGCGGAGATCCCCTTGGTCACCTCTGCAGACACATAATCGAAGTGCGGTGTTTGTCCTCGGATCACCGCCCCGAGGCAAATAACGGCATCGTAACGGCCACTGGCCGCCAGCTTACGCGCCACCAAAGGAATCTCAAAACAGCCAGGAACCCAGGCATAATCCACCTGTGTACCCTCGGGGTCTGGGTCTACCCCATGACGCAGCAGGCAATCACGGCAGCCCGACAGCAACTTCTCGGTGACCAAATCATTGAAGCGACCGATCACCATGGCAAACCGCAGGGTTTGGGTATCGGTAAAGCGCCCCTCAAAAACTGTCATGGACTTTCCTAGGTTTCCTGAATGGTTTTCTGGGCCAGGCTCTTCAGCTAGGCCAACACAAGGCCGAGCCGAGGAAACAGACTCCCAGCGAGTTGATATTCAGCTCGCGAACAGAGCAAGTATCAATGCAAGACAACATCCTTCATCAACTTCTGAGCTGAAAGCTAGAAGAGCAGAAGGAGGAGGTCAACCCGACTTCGCAAGAAGAGAAAGATGTTGGCTAAAAGCACAGCATTTAAATGCGATGGGCCCAGGAAGAGCATAGTAGTCTTCCTGGGCCCATTACCAGCTATCAGCCGCTTCTGAGGCGAATCAGTCGCCCTCTCTAGGCAGCAATAGCATCGACTCCAAAGCGATGATGGCTACACCACAAAGTAATTAAAGATGCCAACCAAAACAACGAGAACACCCCAAACGATGGAGCCCAAGAGAATAAGCTCCTTAGAACGACCACCAAAAACACTGGGAGCTGCGTAGGAAACGGGCACAGCGACAACCATGACGAAGGAGAAAAGAACCAGCGCCGTGAGTAGCAGTTGGAAAAGAATGACCATTATTTTTGCAGATGGAGAATCGGATAAACAGTTCTAGAAAGGGCTATAGCTCTTACCGCAAGCGGACGAAGCAATAGCCCTTTCAGCATACGTGCTAGTCAGACTTAGATGCTGACTTCGCTGAAGTCACGGCAGATATGCTCAAAAGGAGAATCAATAAAGCTAGTGTCAGAAACGCCAGCTTCAGCAGCCATTTCCTTCACAGCTTCCTTCATGAATTGAATGCCACGAACCGTAGGACCGATGGGCACATTCAAGGAGTTGTAGGTCTCGCGCAGACCTTGCAGAACTCGCTCATCCAGAACTTCATTGTTGCCTGCAACCAGCGCATAGCTGACATAACGCAGGTAATAGTCCATGTCGCGAAGACAAGCAGAGTAACGGCGTGTGGTGTAAGCATTCCCACCCGGGCGCAGAAGCTCAGGCACAACATCAAACAAGCGCAAGCTTGCATTCTTAACAATATCGGCAGCGTTACCGTTAATCATCGCTGCGACCTTGATCCTAGCTTCGCCTTGGGCGAAGTAAGACTTCAAGCCATCCAATGCGCTCTGATCGAGATAGCGCCCAGTAACGTCATAGGTTCCAATGAGACCGCCTACCGCATCCCGCATGAAACTTGTCTCCCAAACAGTTTTATAAAAAGGCGCGCTGGCCCAAGGGCCATTGCTGATTTTCAATGCGATCCGCCCGGTGATTGAAACCCAGAAACCTGAGCCCTTCGAAGGACGAGATGCGCAAGGATCATTAGTCTTGCTTTGGATCAAAGACTATCACGCAGCCTCGCGTCAAATAACCGCCTGCCACCGAATACAGGGATTGAAAGCCTTCTTTTTTACGAAACTTAATATCGAGTAACTTTCGATTTAGGGATAAAAACTAGAAGCCCCACTTCGCGAGGGCGAAGCGGGGCTTTACAACGATTTGAATGGGATTACAGGCTGAAATTCGAGGGAATCACAGCGGGTGGATTTTAAGCCGAGGTTTTGTAAGAAGAACCACGGTAGGTCATGGAGCAGCCCGCGCTAGCGGCGGACTTAATTGTGGAAAAGTCGACAGCTGCACCGCGGTACTTGCCCTTGCGAGGAGCATGGCTGCTCCGGGAAGATGTAGTGCTTACTTCGTACTTAGAACCACGATAGTTAAGGGTCATTATGTCGCCTCCTAATTAGGCAATTAGTGAAATTGAGGCGCGTTCCTTCAGGAGCAAGCTCCTTACTTCCGTTTCTGAGCAGTTAAGCGTTGCCTAACCTCTGGAAATGAACGAATGATTTCTTTCTGTATCGTAAGGCACTTTTTTAAAAATTGCCGAAAAAATAAGTCATTATCCATGAACCATGACATTTACCTTTCAGCGTTAGCAGCTTGAACGAGTAAGGCAGGAAGTCATAGAGAAAGCCGTTGAGTCGCCTAAAAGCCTATATAAGCAGAGGCTTTTGGTCTGTATGCAGTGTGTTGAGTCCAGTATTTCAGCTCAACGACTGACCCAATTCGAACAGTTGAGATTTCTTTCTCCACCTGAACTGAAGTACCGACTATCCCTGCCCCACTATTCAGGGTTTCTGCCATTTGAGGCCAATGCCACGGGAATAACCTGCCCCTCAATTGCGGCAGAGGATACGGCGCATAGATGCGGAATCGAGCTGGGGCATCTATACTGTCAGGGCCAAAATTTTCACGACGTTATAGGGTTATAGCTCATAGCGTGAGGGGATTTGAGGAACTTTCCTATAATCTCTCAACGTCTTGGATGGACTCCCCCCTGAACCTAGATTTCTTAAATCTGGACTTCCCGATGATCGCCGAAGAGCCTCTGGAGAAACGCACGATGAAGCATGTTTGTTTGAGTCTGGTGACTGCGATCGCGGTCTTAGCGGGCAACAGCCTAGCAACCATCCAACCCGCCAACGCCCTCCCGGGCCAACGCACTGAAGATGTGGAAGCCTGGATCCAGGCCCACCCCACCCTGCAACCGAGCAGCGGAGAGCGATTGATGGTACGCAAAAGTAATTCCGCAGCCCAGCGATTTACGTTCCAAGCCTCAGTTTTTCCCCCTGGTCGCATTGCCCCTACCGGCAACAAAGGAGCCATCCGCACAGAAACCCTTAGCTTCTTCGATGCAGCGAATGGAGTCACCCGCGATCGCCTCGAGGAATCCCTACGCGTCATCTACGGCTTAGACGTTTACCAAGACTTCCAAAAGGCTCGCACCAGCTACAGCTATCCCGGAGCCTTCGATGTTGCCCAAGCCCGCAACCGCCGTACCGAACTCCAAGCTGCTCGACGGGGTGAAGTGCGCATTGGCGATCGCTTTGCTTACCTAATCGAGGTCGTTCAACCTGCTGATGGCAGCAAAGCCTACAGCGGCCAAGTTCAAGTCATCCTCAAAAGTGATGCCGACAAGGTTGAAGCGGAACTCCGTAATCGTTAGGCATTAGAGCCAAGCTCTGAACAAGCGCAATCTCCTGCCAAAAGCCGAGCTTCACAGCTCGGCTTTTTTTGTTGGCCTCTCTCGGTCCAAACCAGACATCTGCCAATCAAGATTCAAGCAGAGATAGGAGTCCCACTAAAGCGAAAGAACGCCAAGCCCTTAACGCTCAGGTCTACTTTTCGGCCTTCTAATGGGGAACGCTCCAATTTTTCCGCGAGTATAGGCAATTTCCCCAGCTATGGGGCGGCCTTCAAATTGGGAAAGCTAAGCCTAATGCGGAGATTACCAGCCAAAACAAGGCGAGACCATATCTCCCTCGGGAGTTCCCCTGCCAACCTTGGGCTTTACATCTCTCCATTCTTCCAGCTCAGCACTGCTCCTCCACACTGCACCGCCATGACTTCAGCTGCTCCCTCGAAAATTCCCTTCGTCGATCTCCACCCCCAACATGAGCCACTCCAGGGAGAATTTGAGCAGGCATTCCAAGGGCTACTCTCCCGAGGAGACTTTGTCATGGGCAAGGCTGTGGAAGACTTTGAGACAGCCTTCGCCACCGCAAGCGGGGCCAGCTATGGCGTCGGTGTGGCCTGTGGAACTGATGCCTTAGCCTTAGGCCTCCAAGCCTGCGGCCTGGGTCCCAACACCAGCGTGCTGCTGCCCACCAATACCTTCGTAGCCACCTTGATTGGCGTCCTCCGCACGGGTGCCACCCCAATTTTGGTGGACTGCGACCCCGAGACCGGGTTGATAGATCTAGATGCAGCAGCAGACACCGTACGGGAAGACACTCACGCCCTCATCGCGGTACATCTCTACGGACAGATGGTCTCCCCCAAAGCGCTGCTGGCCTTCTCAGCGGCCCATGACCTGATGATTTTTGAAGATGCAGCCCAGGCCCACCTAGCCCAGCGAGAAGGGTTTAGAGCAGGCTCCGTCGGCATTGCAGCGGCCTTTAGCTTTTACCCCAGTAAGAACTTGGGTGCCCTAGGGGATGGGGGCATGGTGCTCACGGCCCAACCTGAAGTCTCCGATCGCATGCGCTGCCTGCGTAACTACGGCGCTCCCAGAAAATACTTCCACACGGAACTGGGGACCAATTCCCGCCTCGATACCATCCAGGCCTCACTCCTCAATATCAAACTGCCCCACCTCGAAGGCTGGAATCGCGATCGCAACCGCCTGGCCCAGCACTACGATGCCCTCTTAGCAGAGCAACTCCCCCAGGTACGTCCCCTGGTGAACCACAGCGGCGACGGTCACGTCTACCATCTCTACGTGGCCCTACTCCCCCAACAGATCGAGCGCAAACAGCTCCAGGCTGATTTAGAAGATCGTGGCGTCCAATCCGGGGTTCACTATCCCTTGCCCTGCCACCTTCAACCCGCCTTCAGAGATCTGGGCTATAGCTTGGGAGACTTTCCCCATGCTGAGCGACACAGCCAATCCATGATTTCATTGCCCATGTACCCCGGCTTAGGCAAACAACAGGTTGAAAAGGTCGTGGAAGCTTTAGTCGATGCCATTCAAGAGCAGGCATCTTCTGGACTGGACTCACGGGAGACAGGTTCCCTCAGCAATGGTCTCCAGCTCAAAGCGCAGCTGTAGCACTCATCAAATCTCCGCCTAGGCCAACCTTATACCGGTAAACATCGGTAGGAATCCCCTGGCAACTCTCCTAGGCCAATTACTACGCTCAAGTCACTGATAAAGATACTGGTGGAAGATCTCCCCAGGGTTAAGCGAAATCTTCGTCAGCGAGCAGGCCTGGATTCTGTCCTTGCATTTACCCAATCCCAATCGTCCACCTCCTCCGTTTGGTGAAGGAAACGCCACCCATGACGTCCCAGTCGTCCCCATCCCATCCGAACTCTGACCTGTCCCAGAGACCCAACCTAGCCATCGGCACCTGGGCCATCATCGGCGGTCTTGCCCTGCTCTACGGCCCACTGCTGTATCACTGGGTTCACGGCTGGGTGTTCAAAAGCATCAGTATTGAGCATGAGTATTACAGCCACGGCGTTTTAGGCCTTCCTTTGGCGGGCTATTACGTTTGGCAACAACGCGATCGCTGGAATAGCCTGCCCGATCGCAAAAACTTCATCGGTGCAGCCATCCTGGGCTTTGCAGCGGTGATGTATCTCAGCGGCCTCGCTGACCTCGTCAGTCTCTCCTTATTTGCCCTACTCCTCGGCATGGCGCTATGGCTCAAGGGGTTGCCAGGTCTCAAGCAGCAAACCTTTCCCTTACTGCTTGTCTTGCTCGCTGTGCCTACGGACCTGCCCTACCTGGCCACCACCCAGGTACTCCCTCTACAACAGGTGATCGCCAGCTTCATCGGCGTCATTCTCAATCTGTTTGGCGACCCCGTCACAGTCAACAACATTTATGTCTATTTCACAGATGGCGCCATCATCGAAGTTGCCCCCTACTGTGCAGGCCTAAAGCTACTGTTCACCAACCTCTATGTTGGCTTGATGCTGCTCTACTGGACAGGGCTCTGGAAGTCTCGCTCCCGCAGCCTAAGCTTCATGGGGGCCATCATGGTCTTCAGCTTTCTGGCTAACGTAATGCGCAACACGGTGCTCAGCTTTTTCCATGGTGGCGGCAACGCCAATGCCTTCGTCTGGCTCCATGAGGGCTGGGGAGGCGACCTATTCTCCCTCGTCATGCTCGGTGGCGTGTTCTGGATGCTGACCTGCATAGAAGACCATTGGCCCATCGAAAGTAATCCAGGCAATAGCGGCAGCCTAAATCCCTCAGGTTCCTAAGGCGTTGCGAACAACTGCACCACATCCGCAGCAGGCAACCCCTAGCCTTGTCAGTCTCGTCCCAAACGGTGCTTGGGGAGGGAGATCAAACCTGCGAACGGACCAATCAGCAATAAGCCCCCATTTTCCATGGCAATGATCAGGAATGCAGTATTTCTGTCGCTTCTGGCCTGGATTGGGGGAACTATTTTTTCGTAGCCAAGTAATTCTTTTCCATCGGAACCTCACCTATTTCAGCAGGTCAATGGGATGGAAAAGCCTCCTTGTTTGGAGCCAATTCAGGGTTTGTTAAGTCGAGTCAGGACTGCCGCATCACCAAGCCACACCGCAATATCTACGGCGCCATGACCTCTCCCGCCCCTCGCAAATCCATTCCCATCGGCCAGCTTGTCGTACTGGGCGTCATGTTGTTGATCTTTGTCCTGGGTGCAGCTCCCGGCTATCTCAAGGGCAGTTGGGCCTGGCAAAGCGCCCCTCCCGTCGCTGCACTCAAACAGATGCAGCAAATCCCACGTCTTGGATTAGATCTGCCCGGCTGGGAAACCATCAAACAGGAACAGGCCCAAATAGCAGGGCAAACCTGGTCAGCTCAAACCATTGTGGCCCAGGCCGATAGTGGCGTTGAACCTGGCACGAATCTCCTCGTCCTTGTCCATCCCCAGCTGGACCCGAAGGACAAGCCCAAGGTGGAATGGACCAATATCCAGGGACACTTCCGTTGGACGGAAGACCAGATCAGCCGCATCACTCTGGCAGCGCCCCAAGGAAACGCCAAATTGAAAGCAAGGCTCCTGCGAGGCTGGACCCAAGAGAATACCTATGGACTGCTGGAATGGTACGCCCTACCCAACCAAGGAACGCCTAAGCCGGGAGACTGGTTCTGGCGCGATCGCAAGGCTCAACTCCAAGGCGATCGCACGCCCTGGATGGCTGTCATGGTGATGCAGCCCATGGAACCCCTAGGCGACATCGATGAGCTGCGTGATAACTTCACCACCGTCGCCCCCCAAGTCCAGGCTGCTATCGATCAGGTATTCACCGTTGCCTCCTAAAAGCGATGGCTATTCCTCGATCAAGGATTAATGCTGAGTAAAAAATGATACTCAAACACCCGGAAGGTGTGCTCTGAGTAACGTAAATATGGATTAGGATGCCCCCGTTTACCTAGCTGATTGTTGGACCCGAGACACCAACCCAGCGAACCTCACTTGCCCGGCCTCAGGGCGGAGCAAACCATTGCTCGGCTCGTTCTGTTCTTAGACCGTCACATGAAATCGACCATGGCATCTTCAGCTCGTCCAGGCCAACTCCCCCCCCACTTCAACCCTAGCCCCAGCAGACTTGTTGCCCTGGGACTCAGCACGGTCCACCTCGGGCTGCCTGTTCTGCTACTCACCACTGCAATCCTGGCCCAAGGTAGTCGCACCTTGGCCCAAACGCCCTTCGAGGATGCAGCCCCTCCAGCCGCCCTATCGGCTGAGAACCAGCGCTCCTTTGAGAAGCGCATGGAGCGCATTCGTCAGGAAGTGCAGAAAGAGCGGAATAGCCTGGAGGATTTCGAGCAAGACATTCGCGACCCTAGCCCCAGCACCCCTGGCAGCTTCAGCAATCCTGGCCTGCGTCCCGGCCTCAACTCCGGTTCGGTGAACCTCCCTCCCTTCAGTGATGGTCTCCAGCCAGGCTTCGAAGAACAGAAATTTGGTCGCTACCGTCTCGGGCCCGGAGACGTGCTGTTCGTGAATGTCCAGCGCTTTCCTGACTTAAATCTCCAAGGACCGATCAACCCAGAAGGGGCAATTGTTTTGCCCTTGGCAGGGGCAATCAAAGTAGAAGGCCTCACCGTCGCGGAAGCCCAGGATCGCATTCGAATTGCCCTAGACCGCTACGTGGTCAACCCCAATGTCGACCTCTCTCTCCTATCCCAGCGACCTGTACGGGTGACCCTGACCGGGAAAGTCGCCAGCCCCGGCTACTACCCCCTCAACAACCCCAATATTTCCGAGGCCCTGCGCCTGGCTGGTGGCATCCAAGCCTCTGCCGATCTCCGCCGCATCACCATACGCCGCACCCTCAATGATGGGCGCACCATTAGTCAAACGCTAGACCTCTACTCTCCCCTCGTCACTGGCGCTAATCCTCCCGATCTACGCCTGGAAGATGGTGACGTCATTGACGTTCCCCAACTCACCGTTGCTGACGCCCAAAACTACGATCGCGCCCTGGTTTCCAGCTCCACATTGGCCTCCCAACAGCCCGTCCAGGTCACTGTGGTGGGAGAAGTCTCCCGGCCCGGCTTCTACGTCCTGCAAACTGGCCGGGTAGCCGAAGCCCTGCTCGTCGCTGGGGGGAGCCTGAATTCCGCAGACCTGCGCCAGGTAGAAGTCCGCCGCACCCTCAGCAACGGCAGACTCGCCTCTGAGAACGTTGACCTTTATTCACCATTATCCGAAGGCACTCCCCTGCCCAACATTCGCCTGGAAGAAGGGAACGTCGTTGCCGTGCCCAAGCTGATGGATGTGGATGTGGCGAACTATGATCGCACCCTCATCGCCAAATCAACCCTCGCCAAGCCAGACATCCGTGTCCGCTTGCTCAGCTATGCCGCAGGTGGCGCCACAACCCTGACCCTCCCCAGCGGTAGCACCTTCCGAGAGGCCCTCAACGGTGTGCCCCTCGATACCGCGAATCTACGATCCGTCGCCCTTGTCCGTTATGACCCCGATACTGGGCAGGCAGTCGCCAAGGAAATCAATGGCAAGGATGCACTCCTTGGAAACCCCTCCGCCGATATCCCTCTGCGAGATAATGACGTAGTCGTTGTGGGACGCAACATGGTCTCCCGCATCAGCTACGCCCTCAATGTCTTTACTCAACCCTTCCGAGACGTCCTGGGCTTCCTGCTCTTCTTCGACTCCATCAGCGACAGCGCCTCCAACCTATTCAGACCCAGCAATCGCTAGCATCAGCACCTAGCGATTTCTACCCCCAGTAATGTCCTCGACATTGCTCTCGACGTCCCTCCGTCCCTTCCCCCTTGCCACCATGTCCTTCGTCAAGCGCTATCTCATTGCCCTCGGCAAATATAAGTGGATTCCGGTGGCCAGTATTGCCACCACTACCACCATTGCCGGGCTATTGAGTCTAGCCCAAACCGAACCGACCCCACAGTTCCAGGGACGGGGAGCGCTCACCCTCAGCCAGCCCAATGCCACCTTCTCGGAGACGGGCAGCCAAATCCAGCAGGCCGGTCAACAGCTCACTCGAGAGGTCCTCCTAGCAGACAACATCATTGAAGCCACAGCCCAGCGTGCCTCCCTGGACCCAGAGCTGATGGTCCAAAAGCTGCAGGTGGCCGTTCAACAGCCCAACATCGAAGAAGAGACCCCTTTTCTCGTCGGTATCAACTACCTGACGGAGAACCCCGACGAAGCCAGCATCGTTGTGGAAACGTTGATGGAGAGCATGATCGAGCAAAGCCGAATCATTAACTCTCAGCGCCTTGTCTCCCGCATCGAAGAAATCCAAAAGCGCCTGCCCGCAGTCACCCAGGACCTGCGCGATGCCGAGCAAAAACTCCAGGACTACAACCGCCGGGAAGAAGCAGATATCCTTGCAGCCCGCAGTGGCAGCCTCGTCGGCGCCCTGGCCGGAGCCAAGGAACAGCAGCGCCAAATTCGCCTCACCCTAGAAGGGGTCACGGCCCAAATGCAGAGCCTAGAAAGTCGTCTAGGCTTGACAGCGGACCAAGCCTATGTGTCCTCTGCCCTGAGTGCGGATCCAATCATCGCGAACCTGCGAGCTCAGATTTACCAAACCGAGTCCCAGCTCAACATCCTGAGCCGAGACCTCCGGGCAGAGCATCCCCAAA
The DNA here is from genome assembly GCA_938015405.1 of uncultured Pseudanabaenaceae cyanobacterium. Lineage (GTDB taxonomy): Bacteria > Cyanobacteriota > Cyanobacteriia > PCC-9006 > JAAUQQ01 > JAAUQQ01. Next base: position 2,266 of record CALLPZ010000091.1, on the reverse strand, counting down.
TCATTGATCTGCGCAACCAGCTCAGCGCCTACAACGATCTGCTACGTCAGAGGGCGAATGAAGTCGTGGGAGGCAATGGCGTTGCCGCTCCCATCGAAGTCGCTGGCACTGCTCCGCTCCTGCGTCAAAGCAGCAGCCTGGACCCCACCCGTCAACAACTGGCCAATACCCTGGTGAGCTTGCAAACCCAGCAGGACACCCTGAAACAGCAATATCAAGCGGCCCTGCAAACCGAGCAGCAACTCCGGGGAGAATACGCCTCGATTCCCAACAAGCAACTAGAACAGCAGCGTTTTGCTCAAGAAGCGGCCCTGAAAAAATCTCTCTACGATCGCATCCAAGCTGCTCTAATCGATGCCCAGGCTGCCGAGGCAGAAACCAGTACCAGCCTGCAAGTTGCAAGACCTTTCAGCGTTGAGCCTCTAGAGGTCTCAGCTCCGATCAATCCCATTGTCTTTATGTTGGGCGGCTCTGGCCTAGGCCTGCTGGTCGGTGGTGCCCTCGTCTTCCTCTTCAGCATGTTGGAAGGCCGCTTCTACACCAAGGAAGAAATCCAAGAGGCCCTACGCCAGCAGGGCGCACCCATCCTGGAAATGCTTCCCATTGTGGACATGCGTTTACCCCTGGGCATCGAAGACGATGGCCGCACCGTCGCCGTCATCACCGAGGAGCATTCTCCCTATCTCAATGCCTATGAGCGACTCCGCAGCACCCTCAAGCGAGTCGGTGGCAAGGGGGCAAAGGTCGTATTGGTGACCAGTTCTGGACAGCAGGAAGGTAAAACCCACTGCGCTTATAACCTCGCGATCGCCTCAGCTCGGGCCGGGAAGCGCACCGTCCTCATCGAAGCAGATCTGCGTAAACCCTCTCTCATCGAAGCCCTGGGCGTTGCACCAGACATCGGCGCAACTTTGGAACCTTTGCAGTACTACGGCAGCACCAGTGACTGCATCCGCTTAGTCCCCAGTCTGGAAAATCTTTATATCGTTCCCAGTACGGGCCCCCAACGCCAGCCTGCGGCCATCCTTGAATCCAGTGAGATGAAAAATCTCATGGAGGAATGCCGAGGCCGCTTCGACTTTATCGTCGTCGATACCCCATCTATCCTGCGCTACAACGATGCCGTCTTACTCGAGCCCATGGTGGATGGCTTCGTCGTCGTGACTCGCCCGGGTCAAACCAAAGAAAGCCTACTCAGTGAAACCCTAGAGGTGATCAGCGAGAACCAAATTCCATTCTTTGGAGCCGTTATTAACGGCGCAGATATTCCTGTGGTGGATGACTATCACAATGATCAAGATGACTTCGGTGGCCTGGATGAAGATGACTTCCTCGAAGGGGTCGTGGGCCAGGCAGACCCATACAGCGAATATCAGGAACTCGGTGCCCTTCAGTAACGGCGATCGCGGCGTGCCATCGACTCCCTAGCTGACCCTACAAGCCTTCTACAGCTCTATTTGCCACCGCAACGACGTGACTCAAACCAAAACTCAACACATCTGCCTGGGTCAATCGAGCAGCCGTCGCCAGTAGCGTTTCCTCTCTGACTGCTAAAACAGGCGCAGCATTATGCAGCGGAGCTTCAGTGGCTTCGGGCTTCTGAGCCACCCAGGTGCGACCGTTAGGGATGTACTCCTCCATGGCCCGTTTCACAGCTTCAAAACGGCGATCTTGATCACGGCGAACATTTTGATAGCCATTACCCAGGCCGGGTGCATCCCAAGCTTTACGTTCGGGGTGCCAATAGGCCCATGAGCGGGCTTCTTTAATTTGCTCTGCAGTGTCTTCCTCTAGACCGCGCATGGCCACCAGGCGATCGATATAACCGCCTTTGGAGAGGCCAGCAGCTTCACTCTGGTTAATCAGGTCCAAGCCATTGAGAATTTCTAGCGGGGTCAGGACAATGCCCTGCTCCTGGGCCTGGCGTTGTAGCTGTCGATAAAAACCACGCAAACGCTGCATCTGCTCCTGATCAGCAATGTCCGGCAGAGACTGGGCAGCCGCGACCTCGCGCTTGCCAATGACCGAAGCCTCCGCTCGCACATCGCGGGTGCGTTCCGCAGAGAAATGCTGGTAGCTAAAGGTGCCAAAGTTATCGGCCCCATTGCCAGGGTCTTGGTGCCAGTAATAGGCAGAATTCTTTGAGCCATCGGGTTGCCTTGTCCCTTCAGCATTACCAATGGCCACGGCAATCGGCGAATCCGAGCCCTGCTCCCACCATGGGGCTGGAATGGGGTCAGATGCATCAGCAGAGATGGAATCAGTA